>JAHELA010000012.1 GCA_024644425.1 Nitrosomonadaceae bacterium | reverse complement strand
CGACATTACACTATGCCCTTTGGTGCTAGAATTCTTGAATCTGGCGGCGTGAATTTTCGTCTTTGGGCACCTAACCTTACTGAAGTTTCATTACAGCTAAATGGGTCACAAGAGTTACCCATGATAGCCTCTGAGGAAGGTTGGTTCAATCTTTGGGTTCAAGCAGCCTGTAATGGTAGCCACTATCTATTCCGGCTCCCTAATGGATTACTTGTTCCAGATCCTGCTTCACGTTTTAATCCAGAGGATGTACACGGTCCTTCCGAAGTTATCGATCCAAATTCTTTTGATTGGTCCGATGACAATTGGTGTGGCCGACCTTGGGAGGAAGCAGTTATCTATGAGCTGCATGTAGGTAGCTTTACGCAGTCAGGTAATTTCCGTGGTGTGATTGAACGTCTAGATTATTTATCAGAATTGGGTATAACTGCTATTGAAATTATGCCTGTAGCTGATTTTCCCGGTAGGCGCAACTGGGGTTACGACGGTGTGCTGCCATTTGCTCCCGATGCGTCCTACGGTCGCCCGGAAGATTTTAAGCAGCTTATCAATGCTGCTCATAATTGTGGGCTAATGGTACTGTTAGACGTAGTTTATAATCACTTTGGCCCCGAGGGAAATTTTTTGCATGCTTATGCGCCATCTTTTTTCAACCCACGCCACGTCACCCCATGGGGCGCAGCCATCAATTTCGATGCAGAAGGTAAACACGTCGTGAGAGACTTTTTCATCCAGAATGCTATCTACTGGTTGGAAGAATTCCATCTTGATGGTTTGCGCTTGGACGCTATCCATGCCATCTGCGATGATAGCTCGCCAGATATTATCGAGGAGCTTTCCAAAACTGTCAGACATAAAGTGGGGCGTAATCGTCATGTTCATTTAGTGTTGGAAAATGAGAGGAATCAGACCCGATATCTGAACCGAGATAGTAGTGGTAAGCCATGCCAGGCAACAGCTCAGTGGAACGATGATATACACCATGTTCTACATGTGTTAGCAAGTGGCGAAACGGATGGGTACTATAGTAGCTACTCCATTGATCCAACAAAGCTTTTAGTAAGGTGTCTAACTGAGGGTTTCGCCTTTCAGGGTGAACCTTCTCTTTTCCATAAGGGTAAGCAGCGCGGAGAACCAAGTGGACACCTACCACCCACATCTTTTATTAGTTTTCTACAAAACCATGACCAGATTGGTAATCGTGCCTTTGGCGAGCGCTTATGCCATATTGTTTCTCCCGTCGCGCTTGAGGCTGTTACAGCTATTTTGCTGCTTGCACCCCAGCCACCCCTACTATTTATGGGTGAGGAATTTGCATCAGACCGGCCATTTCTATATTTCTGTGACTTTGGTCCTGAACTTGCTCGTGTTGTGACCGAGGGTCGTCGGAAAGAATTCTCGTGTTTTAAACTTTTTTCTGATGTCTCTAAGCTGGAGAATATTCCAGATCCCAATGCTGTCAAAACTTTCTCTGATTGTGTACTTGATTGGGGTGTTATCGAACATGATCATCATTGCAGTACACTTGAACTGTATCGACAGTTGCTATCTTTGCGCCGGCAGTGGATAGTTCCAAATCTTGTCGGTATGGGAAACGGGACTCCACAACTGACCTTCTTCTCGGAGCGCTCATTTTCTGTACGGTGGTACTTTGATAAAAACCGTGCATTATCGCTTGTTGCTAATCTTAGTGAAGAAAATATTGAGGTGGAGCCAATGGGGGTCGAAACCATGATCTTTGTTACATCCAATATCAGCGCTAATTTTCTAGCTACCGGGCAGATGCCACCCTGGTCAGTAAACTGGCACTTGCTTAATGAAAGCCATCTATGAGTCACTCTTCTACCCAAGGTAAATCAGAGGCGCTAGCGAAGCTTGCAGCTCGCTGTGGCATCTCAACTGAATATCAAGACGTTTGGGGCAAGAGTCATGTTACCTCGGACCATATCAGGCATGTGTTACTTACTGCAATGCATATTTCTGATGAGGTTGACCCAGAAGAATCGATGCGCGAGATGGAAGTAGGAGAGTGGCGCCGATCCCTGCCTCCTGTCAAAGTTTTACGGGTTGACGAGATGCTTAATATACCTTTTTCACTTCTAAAGGGTTCGGCAGAGCAGCCGCATCGCTGGATCTTAACCCCAGAAGAAGGTGCTGCGATTACAGGTGAATTTTTACCTACAGAGCTACCAAAGTTGGATGATCGATGCTTAGATGGAAAAGATTTCATACGTGTAGACCTTAGTTTGCAGCCAATTTCAAAGCAAGGTTACTATCGTCTGGAAATCGAACAACAAGGACGTGCAATTGAACTGCAAGGGATAATGACTCTCATCGTTGCGCCTGTGACTTGCTACCAACCCAAAGCTGTGAAAGAGGAGAATCGTGTTTGGGGACCGACAGTACAACTCTATAGCCTACGTTCACGGCGTAACTGGGGTATTGGTGATTTTAGTGATCTAAGTTCATTGGTGGACCTGACTGCAGAAGCCGGCGGTGGTGTAGTTGGAGTAAATCCCCTACACGCTTTATTTTTGGATAATCCTGAATTAATCAGCCCATACAGTCCATCGAGCCGCTGCTTTATGAACGCTTTCTACATTGACGTGGAGTCTGTGCCTGAGTTTGCGGATTGTGATGCTGCACGTCGCCTTGTTTCCTCTGAACGCTTTCAAACCCGGCTTCGAAAGTTACGAGCTAGCGAAGAGGTAAACTATAAAGAGATGTCTACAGCTAAGCGCTCTGTTTTGTTGTTACTTTATCGTCATTTTTGTAATTTTCATCTTGTAAATGACACCGACAGGGCACGCGCGTTTCGATTTTTCCGTGAGAACGGTGGAGAAGCTCTAGAATATCACGCGCGATTTGAGGCCTTACAGGAACATTTTCGATGTAAAGACCCAACTATTTGGGGTTGGCCTGCTTGGCCGATTGAATATCACCACCCAAAAGCACCTGCAGTAAAGGCGTTTGCAGATGAACATGAGTTCGAGATAGGGTTTTTCATTTGGTTACAATGGAAGGCTGATGAACAGCTTGCCATTGTCGGTCAGAAATCTTTGCGCCGGGGCCTTGGTGTAGGTCTCTATCAAGATTTGGCGGTGGGAGTGAATCCGGGTGGCTCAGAGGTATGGATTTGGCAAGATATTTTTGCATCTGGTACTTATGCTGGGGCGCCACCTGATAGCGTAAATCACTTAGGCCAAAATTGGGGGCTGCCACCATTTGTGCCACATCGTTTAAAAGAGGCGGCCTACATGCCCTTCATTGATGTGTTGCGTGCAAACATGCGTCATTGTGGAGCACTGCGAATTGACCATGTTATGTCTCTCACGCGCATATTTTGGGTGCCAGCAGATTTATCGCCAGCACAAGGAGCTTACGTTGCTTATCCCATGGAGGACATGCTTGGCATAATTGCACTTGAGAGTCAACGCAATCGCTGCCTTGTAATCGGGGAGGATTTAGGTACAGTACCAAAAGACTTATATTCTCGTCTGACCTCAGCCGGAATTTTTTCCTATCGACCCTTCTTATTTGAGCGTACGAAAGAAGGTAGCTTTAAAGCGCCAGACGATTATCCGCAACAAGCTCTGGTAGCTGTAAGTACCCACGATTTGCCAACGCTTCATGGCTTTTGGAAAGGTATCGATCTCGACACTCGCTCTGCGCTTCAACTTTTTCCCTCGGAGGAATACCATGGCCAACTGGTTGTAGAGCGTGCTCAGGATCGTGCGCGTTTTCTCATAGCGTTGGAACAAGAGGGTCTGTTACCCGCAGGTGCAAGTATTGACCCAACTTCCGTGCCCGAAATTACAATGCCATTCGTGATTGCAATTCATGCTTATCTGGCGAGGACCAAAGCTCAAGTCATGGTAGTACAACCCGAAGATATTTTAGGTGTAGTCGAACAAATTAATCTTCCGGGAAGTCATGATAAACAATACCCTAACTGGCGTCATCGACTACCCTTAGATCTTGAGGATTGGAGGGAGGATGGTCGTTTTGCTGCAGTGGGAGAAGTATTACTTCACGAACGTGGCAGTGCGGTGGAACCTAACAATGAGAAATCTTTACCATCCTATAAGGAGGCGATAATACCGCGTGCTACTTATCGGCTCCAGTTCAACGATGGATTCAGATTTGTACAAGCAACAGAGGTGACACCTTATCTCGCTGATCTGGGGGTGAGCCATTGCTACGCATCATCCTACCTCAAGGCGAGACCCGGTAGTAGTCACGGCTACGACATTGTCGCCCATGATTCTCTCAATCCAGAAATCGGCACGCAACAAGAATATGATAATTTCGTCACTACGCTAAAGGCCCATGGACTAGGCCAAATCCTTGACGTGGTTCCCAACCATATGGGCGTCATGGGCGCCGATAATATATGGTGGATGGATGTGTTAGAAAATGGCCCAGCTTCGGTCTGGAGTACATTTTTTGACATTGACTGGGAACCTATAAACCCAAGTCTCAAGGGCAAGGTGCTCCTGCCTTTATTGAGTGAACACTATGGTACGGAGCTTAATAGCGGTGCGCTACGCTTAGAACACGATTCGGACAAAGGTGAATTTAGTCTACGATACCATGAACACCGGTTACCGGTAGATCCTAAGACTTATCAATTTATTATTGGTCACCAAATTGAGCGCTTAGCGACTACACTTGGGGAGAATCACGCTTTCTATGTCGAATTACAAACCTTGCTCACTGGTTTTAGTCGTTTACCAGAACGAACTAATGAATTACCTGAGCGTGTTGCCGAACGCCAACGTGACAAGGAAGTACACAAGCGTCATCTCGCTGTCATATGCGAGGCATGCATCGATATTTTTCAACATATTACAAATAATCTAGTAGAGTTCAATGGTTCCCCTGGCGATGCTGCCAGCTTTGATCTACTCCACGAACTGATCCAGCTTCAAGGTTATCGTCTTGCTTACTGGCGCGTTGCTCTTGATGAGATTAATTATCGTCGTTTCTTCGATATTAATGATCTTGCTGCTCTTCGTATGGAAGAACAGGTAGTGTTCGACTCCACTCACAGCTTTGTTCTTGATCTTATAGCTCATGAGAAGGTGGAGGGGTTACGCGTTGACCATCCAGATGGGCTATACAACCCTGGTCAGTACTTTCGTCGTTTGCAACAGGCTGTTGGTGGAAAACCGCTCAAGCGAGGTGAGCGGCTACCTCTTTATTTGGTGATTGAGAAAATCCTTGCCGACCACGAGCACCTGCCGGACGACTGGCCGATCCATGGTGCTACTGGCTACCGTTTTGCCAATTTGGTGAATAATCTTTTTGTAGATAGCACGGCTGAGAGGCGTATGACTCGCATCTACCATGATTTTACAAACACAGATACTGATTTTAGTACACTTGCTTACGAAGCTAAGAAGCTTATCATGCATCAGGCGTTGGCAAGCGAGCTAAATGTTCTTGCTAATAGACTAGCTAGTATCGCAGCCGTAACTCGCGATACCTGTGACTTTACCCTCAACGGGTTGCGCAATGCACTGGTAGAGGCGATAGCTTGCTTTCCCGTTTATCGCAGCTACGTCGCTGATGGGAAATTGTCTACTGATGACCGTCATCATATCAATTGGGCAATAGCTGTGGCTAAAAAACGTAGTCCGACCTCTGATCCAAGTATCTTCGATTTCATTCAGGCGGTACTGACTACTGACATTGCTCACGGTCGTAGATCTTCCTTCCGCAAACGGGTACAAGATTTTGCGATGAAATTCCAACAGGTTTCTTCTCCAGTAATGGCCAAGGGTGTGGAGGATACTGCTATCTATCGTTTCCATCGCTTGATCTCGCTCAATGATGTCGGTGGGGATCCATGTCGTTTCGGTATTTCCGTAGCAGCCTTTCACGCAGCTACGCGTGCCAGAGTTTCCCGCTGGCCTCACAGCTTGCTGGCTACATCCACACATGACAGCAAGCGTTCAGAAGATGTGCGTGCCCGTCTCAACATCCTATCTGAGATACCGATGGAGTGGAGACATATGCTTAAGCGGTGGAGTCGAATGAACCGTGGTCGTAAGCGTATTGTTGATGGAAGTAAGGCGCCCACCCGTAACGACGAGTATTTACTTTACCAGACTCTCGTGGGTACTTGGCCGTTAGCTCAGCCAGATGAGGCTGCACTTAAAGAATACCAGGAGCGTATTGTTTCCTACATGATCAAGGCCTTGCGTGAGAGCAAAGAGCACAGTAGTTGGGTTAACGTCAATACTGAGTACGAAGATGCTACGATTGACTTTGTCCGGACTTTGTTGGTACTTAGCGAGAATAATCTATTTTTAGCTGACTTCTCATCCTTAGTACAACCCATAGCCTACCACGGCCTTCTGAACAGTCTTGCTCAGACCTTAATCAAGTTGGTCTCACCCGGTGTGCCAGATATTTACCAGGGTTGCGAGCTGTGGCAGTTCAACTTGGTTGACCCAGACAATCGACGTCCAGTAGATTTTAACTACAGGCGAAAACTACTTGCTGAAGTAAAATCAATTGTCAATGCTCCGCTTGAGCAATGGTCACTTCGCTTGCAGCCGCTGGTAAAAGAAATGACAGATAGTCGGATCAAGCTCTATACTTATTGGCAAAGTCTTACTCTACGTGCTCGCTGGCCAGAAGTTTTCAGGGATGGTAACTATCTACCACTTAAGGTGCATGGCGAGCATGCTGCTCACGCTTTTGCGTTTGCCCGTTGCTGTGGAAATCGTTACATAATTGCTCTCGTGCCACGCTTGGTAGCACGTTTGCTGGGTGAAAAAGATATCCTACCTATGGGATCAGAAGTATGGGGCAATACGGCTCTGGTAGTTCCGATTGAGTTAGCTGACACTGAATGGGACAATGTTCTCACCGGCGAACGTTACAGGGCGACTAACAAATTAGAGCTGGGACAGTTACTCGCCCATTTTCCAATATGCTTGCTGGCTGCTCAAAGTGTATGAAGTCGGGATGTCACGGCTAAGCAACTTGGTCTGGAAAATTGTGCTAGAGAATTACTTAGATATTAGTTTATGAGAATAAAAACAAAAATCTGAGAGGCCAACTGGTTTTTTGATTTATTAAGTGTATTTTTATCTAGACATGTTTTCTTGTAAGAAGCCATTCTTCAAAAACCCTGTTACAAAGAACTGCTGGTGACCTCTTGTCTCTTAGTATTGCAATTGCTTTTTTCGGAGCCATTCCCATTTGAATCATAGATAAAGCAGCTATCAACCCAGATCGATTTAACCCTGCTTGACAATGTACGAGAGTAACGCCTTGTTCTTTGTATTTATTTACACATTTAGCAAGGCCATATAACTCGTCTTCATTCGGAATTATGGGCGCATCAAATAGTTGAGCTTGCATGTAAACCTGATGCCTATGTATCTTATAAGGCTCTTCTTGATATAAAGATACGATGTACTCAAATTCTTTTGGAGCGGTTCCAACTGGGCACCCTCCTGTCCACAGGTTTCCTTCGATATGGGAGAATAATGGAACTTTAAATGGAATCTCACCTTCTCTAGTAATTCCTTCAATAGGATGGGTAATTAAATCTGCTAGTTTTTTCATATTTAGCTCACTATATACCCTATTCTATAGGGAATACTAGCGCTAAAAATTTTTGTAATATAGAAAGCAGATAACGAACTTTTCGAGTGTAAGCTTATTTTATTTATTTCATTCTATTGTATGTAGGTCAGTTTGGACTTCATCAAAAGTCATTTTTGACCACCATATATAGGAAGATTAAACAGCGTAGGCCTTTTAGTTTTGCTTATCCCAAGTAGGCCTCAGTAGTTATTTCTGCCTATCAAGTAGTTCACCTAGAGGTTTTGGGTCAGAAAGCAATGTTTTATGAGGTGCGTAACCATCGTGCCATTGTTTCGGGAATATGATGTCACACGCAATATTCATGCTAAAGAAGACGCGCGGTTTTAGCGATTTATTATCGGACCCAGCGTGTAGAATATCACTTCAGTAAGGGATTACATCAATATATTGTATTTATAGATATTTAATTACTAATACGGAAAATAGCGAATGCTTATATGGTGCCGGGAGGGGGAATCGAACCCCCATGATGTTACCATCGCGGGATTTTGAGTCCCGTGCGTCTACCAATTCCGCCATCCCGGCAAAATTATCTCTACTTGATTAGGACCTTAGAAGGTTATTATTTATCAGCAAATTGCCACTTACAGATAAGTTAAATAGTACGTGAAGAGTAGGAATAATTGTAACTCAGTCTATGGCACGAATGTTGATTTCAGCACAAACAAACTTCAAATGAAATTATACAAGCGCATATTTTAATTTAACCATTTAATGTTTGAGTTAGTTAATAGGTCAGTTTCATATTTAGAATAAAGCTAAAGTTTGTCGAGTAAATTTACGTTTTCAAGATAAAGTATTCAAAAGATATTGATATTGTGTGATAATTTATTGAGGTATGAATATTGCATGGACGTTTTAGGGTAGATAATATGGTTATTGTGTGAGATCTTTTTTTGATTAGGTTTTGATTTCTTACTCATCTTATCCAACAACTTTTCAACTATTCTAGGATTTGATTAGATATGAATAAAGTTAATATGGACGAAGCAAAGATTCTCCTTGACTGTAAGCACCTGGTCACACATTTAAAAGAGATAAAAGAAGCAACAAAAAAAATGAAGGAGGAGCCTGATGAATCCTTGCTAGTATTTTATCTCCAAGTGTTTAATAATCTGAAAGTTTTAAAAGAATCATGTATAAAAAGTGCAGTTAATGTTTCTGAAAGGGGCAACTGGTGGAATAAGAAGAGAAGGTTGCTCATAACCTAATTAAAGACATAACACATCATTTCTCCCATGTTGAGCAGGATCTTAACGATTTACAAACAAATATAAATAAATTGTGATTTAAATAGAGAATGTTCGGCAATAAATAAAACTATCCCAAGAGAGATAATGATTTAGTGTGCCAGTTTAGAAACTAATCAATCTACGAAAATTTAACTTAATTTCTCCCCTTTAATTTTTAGTACCTAACCATATGTAGTTAGAACCCCATTGTGCAGGTTATTGTCAATAGTACATCGCAATTTCAGGTTAGCAGTAATGGTTTGATAAATTTTTTTGCTGCTTAACGTTTATTCTTCAAATACTAAAATTCCAGAAACTTAAATCATTTAATTTGGTACTCAAGACCGCAGCATTTATAGAAGATATATGAAGCAATATTCTAGATAGATGAATGTATTAAGTGTCCGTAAAATGTATGAAATGAAAATACAGGATTATGATTTTTCTCTTCCACCAGAACTTATTGCACAGTTTCCAATAGGAAAGCGTACAGGTGGGAGGATGTTGTATCTCAATGGTAGAAATGATTCGCTACATGATGCAATGTTTGCAGATCTCCCTCAATATCTTCAGTCAGGTGATGTAATGGTGTTTAATGATACACGTGTTATTAAAGCACGATTGTTCGGTATAAAAGATAGTGGCGGAAAGATTGAGGTTATGGTCGAGCGTATTATAGATGAGCATAGCGTACTTGCACTGATACGTGCGAGCCACCCTCTACGGAAAAGCTCGAGGCTTATTCTTGCTGGAATAATTTCAGCCACAGTTTTAGGCCGTGAACATGATTTTTATATCTTACGTTTTGATCATAAGGATACAGTATTTAAACTACTTGAACAGTACGGAAATCTTCCATTACCTCCTTACATTCCGCGGGAGGTGACACAGGAGGACGAGGTGCGATATCAGACTGTCTATGCAAGAGAGTGCGGTGCTGTAGCGGCACCTACTGCAGGACTACACTTTGATGAATTGATGTTGTCAAAAATACGAGAAATGGGAGTGGTAATCACCTATGTAACGTTACATGTAGGTGCTGGTACGTTTCAGCCAGTGAAAGTAAAAAACATTATTGATCACAAAATGCACAAAGAAATTTTTCATGTTCCAGAAGAAACAGTGAAGGCCATACAACTTGCAAAGACTTCAGGTGGACGAGTACTAGCTGTCGGAACGACATCGTTACGGGCATTGGAGTCAGCTGCTAGGGCTGGTGATGGGAAGTTAATACCTTGTTCCGGTAACACTGATATTTTTATAACACCAGGTTATCGCTTGCACGTAGCCGAGCGATTACTGACAAATTTTCATTTACCTTGTTCCACACTACTAATGTTGGTATCTGCATTTGGGGGGAGAGAAAATATCGGTCGTGCGTATCAGCATGCAGTTGATAAGTGCTATCGATTTCTAAGTTATGGTGATGCTATGTTAATCGAAAAGAAAATATGAAATTCCGAGTATGTTCAAGTGACGGCCTTGCTCGTTGTGGAACCCTAATAACGGAACATGGCAAGGTAAATACACCAACATTTATGCCGGTGGGTACTTATGGCGTAGTGAAGGCTACATCACCAAAAGAACTGCGAGAGACTAATGCACATATTGTACTCAGTAACACGTTTCATTTGTGGTTACGGCCTGGTTTAGACGTAATTGATGCGCATGGTGGATTACATCGTTTTATGAGCTGGGATGGGCCAATATTGACTGATTCAGGGGGGTTTCAAATTTTCAGCCTAGGTAAAATGAGGAAAATAACTGAACAGGGAGTACAGTTTCAATCACCAGTAAATGGCGATGTGTGTTTTCTCACTCCAGAAGAATCTATGCATATTCAGCGCATACTAAATTCTGATATCGTGATGATATTTGATGAGTGTACGCCTTATCCAGCAGAAGAATCGATTGCAAGGATATCCATGGAGCTAAGTCTTCGCTGGGCAGAGCGCTCAAGGCTTGCTCACGATAATAATGGAGGGAATCCTAATGCACTTTTTGGCATCATTCAGGGTGGGATGCATGAAAATTTGCGTGATGAATCTGTTGTAAGGCTGCAGGAAATTGGTTTTGATGGCTATGCCATAGGTGGGCTGTCAGTAGGTGAGCCCAAAAGTGATATGCAACGTATTCTTAAACACACGGCCTTACAATTACCTATTGATAAGCCACGTTACCTTATGGGTGTTGGAACTCCAGATGATATTCTCAATGCTGTGTCACAAGGTGTGGATATGTTTGACTGTGTATTGCCAACACGTAATGCACGTAACGGATGGCTATATACACGAAATGGGATACTCAAATTACGTAATAGTCAATATCGTAAGGATATAGCACCTCCAGACGAGCATTGTGGTTGCTATACTTGTCGTCACTATACTCGTGCCTACTTACATCATCTACAGCGAATTAACGAAATTCTTGGTTCACGTCTTAATACCCTGCATAATTTGTATTACTACCAACAACTAATGAGTGAAATTCGAATTGCAATTGAGGCTGGGCGATTTAGAGAATACATACAAGAATTTCAGGCTAACGCCGCATCATGCTAAAATGCACCACCTTTGAAATCTCCTTTGGAGAAATGCCATGTTGATTAGTGAGGTTTATGCTCAGGCCTCCGCCCCAGCTGGGGGTGGGATGTTAATGGAATTACCTTTGATAGCACTAGTCATTGCCATATTTTATTTCGTGGTAATTCGTCCTCAGACGAAGCGAGTTAAGGAACAAAAATCAATGATTGAAGCCCTACAGAAGGGTGATGAGGTTGCAACAAGTGGTGGTGAGCTAGGGCGAGTGACTAAAATTACTGGGAATTATGTGATATTAGAGGTTTCCCCAAATGTGGAAGTTATACTGCAGAAGACTGCTATTCAAACGCTGCTACCAAAGGGAACATTAAAGAGTATCGAAAAGGAATGACTAATAACAGAAAAGCTAAAATACAAAGTTAGAAAAGAATTCTTTTCTATATCGTTTTTCAATTCCTATCTATAAAAATCATGAATCGTTATCCCCTCTGGAAATATTTGATTGTAGTGGGTTCAGTTTTACTCGGACTGCTCTACACCCTACCAAATTTCTATGGCGAATCACCAGCAGTTCAGATTTCACCTGCTCGTACCGCTGACAAGGCTGATACTTTACTACTTGCACGAGTAGAAGATACGCTGAGAGAAAACAACGTTCCAGTCAATGGAATATTTTTGGAAGCAGTCGGAATCAAAGTACGTTTTGAAGATACTGATACGCAGCTTAAGGCCAAGGATATATTGCAATCAGCACTTGGTAACAAATATGTAGTTGCTTTAAATTTGCTTTCTGATTCTCCTCAGTGGTTAACTGATATAAGTGCTTTACCAATGTATTTAGGGCTTGACTTACGAGGAGGAGTACATTTCCTGTTGCAAGTGGATATGAAAGGTGCACTTTCTAAATCCCTTGATCGCTATAGTGCAGATATAAGAGGTAGTTTGCGTGAGGAGAAAATTCGTTATAAGGGGTTAGGGAGAGAAGGTTCACAAATTATCGTAAAGTTTCGTAATGCTGAGTTGCGCACTAAGGCAAGTGATGAAATTAAAAAGAATTATGATGATTTAAACCTGCGTGAACAAGATATAGAAGATGAGTTTCATCTTGTAGTAACGCTAAAGAAAGAGGCGTTAAAGCGAATGAAAGACTCAGCTGTGCAACAGAATATTACTACATTACGAAATCGTGTAAATGAACTTGGCGTGGCAGAACCTATCATTCAACAAGCTGGCGCTGATCGTGTAGTAGTGCAGTTGCCCGGTGTGCAAGATACTGCAAAAGCCAAGGATATACTTGGTCGGACTGCTACATTGGAATTACGCATGGTTGACGAGGAACATGATGTAAGCTCTGCACTTCGTGGGCAGGGTAACTTTGATTCGGAGCTTTATACTGAGCGTGGAGGAGGTCCGCTATTAGTAAAAAAACAAGTAATGTTAACTGGAGATCGCATTAATGATGCGCAACCAGGTTTCGATAACAATAATCAGCCTGCAGTACACATCAATCTGGATAGCAATGGGTCTCGTATTTTTAAGCAGTTAACACGTGATAATGTTGGTAAACGGATGGCAATACTTTTGATAGAGAAGAATCAGAAGGAGGTTATTACCGCACCAGTAATACGAGAAGAGATACCTGGGGGACGTGTGCAGATTACTGGGAATATGACAACTGTGGAAGCAAGAGATATAGCGTTGTTGTTACGTGCTGGTGCACTGGCTGCTCCCATGGACATTATTGAAGAGCGTACCGTAGGGCCTAGTTTAGGTGCAGAAAATATTGACCGTGGATTTAATTCAACTTTATTTGGTTTTGCAGCTATTGCTATCTTTATGACCATTTATTATTTGATATTTGGTTTTATCTCAGTAACAGCACTCGGTGTTAATTTGCTACTGTTAATTGGTCTTCTCTCTATTTTGCAAGCTACGTTAACACTACCTGGGATGGCGGCAATTGCTCTTACGATAGGTATGGCAATCGATGCAAATGTTTTAATAAACGAACGAATTCGTGATGAGTTACGTAATGGCGTTACTCCACAAGCAGCAATTAATGTTGGATACGAACGAGCATTTGGAACCATATTGGATGCCAATATTACTACCTTGATCGCGGGGATTGCGCTTTTTGCATTTGGTTCTGGCCCAGTTAAAGGGTTTGCAGTGGTGTTATGTTTAGGGATTCTGACTTCAATGTTTAGTGCGGTAATGGTCTCGCGCGCAATAGTTAATCAACTTTACGGGAGACGTCGAAAACTAGAACATGTTCCCATCGGTCAAGTATGGAGGCCAACAAGCGACAAACGATGATACTGAAGATGAATAAGGTAACAGTTTAAGCTTAAAGTAAATAAGGACTTTACATGGAATTTTTTAGATTCAAACATGATATTCCCTTCATGAGTTGGGGAAAATATACTACCACTATATCATTAGCGACCTTTATTGTGGCTGTATTTTTTCTCATCACCAAAGGGTTAAATTTAGGTGTTGATTTTACAGGCGGCACCGTAATGGAAGTTGGCTACACTCAGTCTGCTGATCTTAACCGGGTAAGAGGTACTCTTGCCAAAATTGGGATGTCGGATGCCAGTGTGCAGAATTTTGGCACCTCTAGTGACGTACTGATACGCCTGCCAGCAAAGCCAGAAGTATCAAGCGCCCAGTTGTCTGAGATTGTAATGTCTGCTCTTCGTCAGGACGACAATACCGTTGAAATGCGTCGGGTGGAGTTTGTTGGACCACAAGTGGGTGAAGAGCTAGTTGAAAATGGCGCACTCGCACTGTTGGTGGTTTCCCTGGGTATTATCGCTTACCTAGCATTTCGTTTTGAATGGAAATTTGGTGTTGCCGCCATTATTGCTAATCTACATGATGTGGTAATCATTCTTGGTTTTTTTGCATTTTTCCAATGGGAATTTTCCCTTACAGTTCTGGCGGCAGTATTAGCGATTCTGGGTTATTCTGTGAATGAATCGGTGGTTGTATTTGATCGTATACGTGAAAATTTTCGTAAGATGCGTAAGGCTTCAGTAGCACAAGTCATAGACAATGCGATTACTCGCACTATGTCACGTACCATTATTACTCACGGTTGTACTCAGATGGCAGTATGTTCAATGTTGTTTTTTGGTGGTGAGGCACTACATTATTTCGCTTTAGCACTTACTATTGGAATTTTGTTTGGTATATATTCTGCGGTTCTGGTGGCAAGTCCCATCGTAATGCTTCTGGGTGTTTCACGTGAGGATCTTGTCAAGATAGAAAAGAAAGAGAAAGAAGCAGAAGCTTTACCTTAAATTTAGTTACTGATATACAAGGTCTTTATTAGGTTGTTTTGGAACTTCTTACACAATTCATCGATATTATTCTGCATTTGGATCGCCATCTTAACTGGCTGATTCAAAATTACGAAAACTGGATTTACCTTATCCTATTTTTGATTATTTTCTGTGAGACTGGACTGGTGATAACGCCCTTCCTACCTGGGGACTCGTTGTTATTTGTGGCGGGTACAATTGCAGCAAGTGGCGCGATGGATGTTCAGTTTCTGGTAATATTGCTTATGCTTGCTGCATTTTCTGGTGATAATACCAATTACTGGATCGGGCGTTATTTAGGCCCTAGAATATTTACCCGCACAGATTCTCGCATATTAAACCGTAAACACCTGGAAAAGACCAACCGATTTTACGAAAAACATGGTGGGAAGACTATTATTTTTGCACGTTTCCTGCCCATTTTTCGTACTTATGTACCCTTTGTTGCTGGTATTGGACGTATGGTTTATACACGTTTCATGACATATAGTGCAATTGGCAGCTTCTTCTGGATCAATTCCTTCATATTTGGCGGATATTTTTTTGGAAATGTGCCCATAGTGAAAAATAATCTTTCCTTTTTCATTCTAGGAATTGTCCTAATTTCGGTCATTCCAGGTGTCATACAATTCACACGAAACTGGCTTGAGAAACGGAAAGCAAATTAGAACTACGATAAAATTGATTAGAATAATTTAGTAAAAGATATTTCACTACTTTCCTCACCCACTTGTTTTTTTTGCTATTTTTTAGCTCCCATCTTTATCGCTCTCAATCTAGATTTCTCCATTTCTTCTTCTGATTTTTCTAAGTCAAGCCATCCTTGTAAATTGGTAAGAGAAATATCCGCTAATACGTGTATCCAGTCATCACGTTCATTAAGACAGGGAATATAATGAAACTCTTGGCCCCCAGCTTGAACAAAGGTAGTTTTGCCTTCCAGAGCAATCTCTTCCAGAGTTTCTAGACAATCAGAAATGAAGCCAGGGCAAATAACATCAATTCGTCTGGTATTCTGTTTGCCAAGTTGCTCTAAAATTTCCGAGGTATATGGTCTTAACCATTCCGTTTTACCAAAACGAGACTGGAAACAAATCTGGAACTGGTTTGTATCTAAATTAAGTGCTTCAGCCAACAGCCTCCCAGTTTTCTGGCATTCACAGTGATAAGGATCACCTTTGTCTAGCGTGAAGCGTGGCACACCGTGGAAGCTCATAATTAGTTTGTCTGGTTTTCCAGTTCTCATCCAGTAATCACGCACATTTTGTGCTAAAGCATTTATATAGCCAGGGTGGTCGTGATAATGTTTAACTGTACGGATGGAGGGGACATTTCGCATTTTGCTTAGTTGTGTGAACACTGAATCAAATGCAGCTGCAGTGCTACTGGCAGCGTATTGGGGGTAGAGTGGCAATATAAGAATACGATCACAACCGTGTTGTTTCATACGAGAAAGGACTTCTGCAATAGAAGGATTTCCAATACTCATAGCGTACTCTACTATCGGTACTGGTTTAATACGTTCTCCAATAAAACCCAACAACAATTTGGCCTGATGCTCTGTATGAACTTTTAGTGGCGAGCCTTCTGATGTCCATATTAGAGCATATTTTTCCGCCGATTTTTTTGGTCGGGTGTTGAGGATGACGCCATTCAAAACTATCCACCAGATCCACCGTGGAATTTCAATTACACGAGAATTACTTAGAAAACTCTTTAGGTATGGTCTCAATGCTCTCGGAGTTGGAGCGTCTGGAGTACCGAGATTGATTAATAGTATACCAATCCTACTAGAAGAGCCATGTTGATGAATTGGTTCAGGGGACATTTATTTATTAACTTTTTTGTGGCAAGTGAACTTACCTTTCCTAGATCATCGATAGCTAATCGTAGATTTCTCGCAACTATTTAATGGTGTGACAAAGCGCTGGAGAGTAACTTGGCAGTCACGTCTACAATCGGAATAACACGTTCGTAAGCCATACGAGTGGGTCCAACCACACCAACAGTGCCAACAATTTTTCCATCAACTTCATACGGTGCAGTGACAACGCTGAACTCGTCTAGTGTTAGCGCACCTGATTCGCCACCTATGAATATCTGTACACCTTGTGCTTGCCGGCTAAAATCTAGCAATCGCAGTAATGCAGTTTTCCGTTCGAACAGGCTGAATAATTTTCTTAGACTAGCCATGTTACTTGATAGATCTTGTACATCTAAGAGTCTACGCTCACCTGTAACCACCATTGTTTCATTACTCTCAATAATTGCTTCACTACCTGCTTCAATTGCTGCAGTCATTAGGTTGGTCATATCGAGGTGTAATTTCTTTAGCTCATTTTTTAGGCGGCTTCTGACTTCACTCAATGCGCAACCTGCATAATTCTGATTAATAAAATTTGCAGCTTCGACTAGTTCTGTTTGGGTATAGATTCTGTCAGTGAAGAGCACTCGGTTTTGCACGTCTCCCTCAGGGGTAACAATAATGAGCAGAACTCGTTTCTCAGACAGAGTCATGAATTCGATATACCGAAATACTGTACTACTTCGTTTAGGTGTGGCTACAACACCCGCGAAATGTGTCAACTCAGATAGTAATTCTGAAGCCATATTGATCAAGCGGGACGGATTATTTGGAGGTAGCTGGTCTTCCAAATGATGAATTTCAATTGAGTCTAAAGGTTTTACAACTAGTAAGGAGTCCACAAATAAACGATAGCCTTGTGGAGTAGGAACACGCCCAGAGGAAGTGTGTGGGCTAGTTACAAAACCCATTTCTTCAAGGTCAGCCATTACATTACGTATGGTAGCAGGGCTCAAATCGAGCCCAGAGAACTTAGAAAGTGAGCGTGATCCGACAGGATGACCTTCACTGATATAACGTTCAACCAATGTTTTGAGTAAGATTTGTGCGCGTTGATTTAGCATATGATTATTTTACACCAGGATAAAGGATTCTGGGACTCAGGATAAGTATTATGGGCGATAAGTGGAATATGGAATCCTTTGTCACTTTTTGTTCAATATGGTTTAATCATGAAAACGGCATTAATACCATATAATTCAATGGTTATTTTAGGATTAGTTTAGCAATGAGTTCTTTGTTCAAAACCATAGCCTTGATTGGTAAGCATGATAATCCAGAAATCATGACGCCACTTCTACATTTGGGACAATTTATAGAAAACCGCAATCTTGATGTGGTGCTAGACAGTCGTACTGCTCCTCATATTCAAGATAAAAAATACACCATATTGTCACTTGATGATATTGGTAAACGGGCTGATCTAGCTATAGTTTTAGGGGGTGACGGGACCATGCTGAATATCGCACGTACGCTTGCACCATTTGATGTGCCTTTAGTTGGTATCAATCAAGGCCGGTTAGGATTTCTCACCGATCTTTCTATAGATACTATGCTAGAAACACTTGGTTCTATTCTTGATGGTCAGTATGTAACAGAACGTCGTATGTTGCTATCTGTTGAAGTGATACGAAATGAAATTGGCCTATTTAGTGCATTAGCATTCAACGACGTAGCAGTAAGTCGGGGAATTGGCGGCGGAATGATCGAATTTGAAGTGCACATCGATGGAGAATATGTTTATTCTCTACGTTCAGATGGGCTGATTGTAGCTACTCCCACTGGTTCTACAGCATATGCTTTGTCCTCGGGTGGTCCGATTTTACATCCTAGTCTCGACTTAATTACGTTGGTACCTGTTAGTCCCCATACTTTGAGCAATCGGCCTATAGTGATTGGTTCTAATACTACAGTAGAAGTTTTGATGCATAAATCTGAAGAAGGAGCGCGTATCCATTCTGACAGTCATTCTCATTTTGACTTGGATGAAGGGGATAAAGTTGTAATACGGCGCTCTCCTCAAACAGTGAGATTATTACATTCATCGAATCATAGCTATTATCGGATGTTGAGAGAAAAGCTTGGTTGGAGTGGATTTTCCTAAACAAAAGCCGTTAATCTACCATCATGCTAAAATTCTTAAATATCCACGATTTTGTCATTGTAGATCGAATGGAAATAGAGTTTGCTCCAGGGTTTACTGTTCTCACAGGAGAAACAGGCGCTGGAAAATCGATCTTAATCGATGCTCTTTCACTTGCATTGGGCGAGCGTGGAGACGCAGGGGAAGTACGTAAAGGTAGTAAGCGCGCCGAAATAAGTGCTGAGTTTGATATAAGTAAATCACCAGAATTAGTGGACTGGTTACGTGAAAATGATCTAGAAGGTCAAGACGACGATAAAAGTGTGTGTTTAATGCGTCGAGTAATAGAAACTGGAGGACGTTCCCGTGGTTTTATCAATGGCCGCTCGGCCACTTTGCAGCAATTACGTACAGCTGGGGAGAAGTTGGTGGATATCCATGGTCAGCATGAGCACCAATCATTACTACGTAGTGAAGCACAGCGAGATTTGCTTGATGCATTCTCAGGTAGCCGAGAATTGGCGCAAGCGGTTTCCTCAGGCTATCGACGTTGGCAAAATTTACAACAGAGCCGCATGAAATGGGAGCAGAATGCTGAGTCAATAGTTCGTGAGCGTGAACAGTTAGAGCTGCAAAATCGTGAGCTTACTGCTTTGAACTTTTCACCAGATGAATGGCAGGCTCTTCAGGCAGATCACAGTCGTTTATCACATTCTGCAAGCTTATTGGAGGCTACACAGGCTTGCTTAGAGATTATATCGGAAGGTGAGTCGGCTTCTCTAGTACAAATCAATTCAGTGATTTCACGTCTGAAGGGGATGCTTCAATACGACTCAAATTTAAAAGGTATTCTTGAAATTCTGGAATCATCTCAGGTCCAGTTACAAGAGGCTGTCTACGAATTAGGGCATTATCAGCAACGCTTTGAACTAGATCCACAAAGCTTGCATGAAATGGAAGAGCGATTGTCCGAGGTTCATGCGGTTGCTAGAAAGTATCGTGTTTTTCCAGATGAACTACCAAATTTGTTGAAAACCATAACGAAACAGTTGGAAGAATTTAGCCAAGGTGGTGATGGTGAGG
>JAHELA010000011.1 GCA_024644425.1 Nitrosomonadaceae bacterium | reverse complement strand
TCATTTCAAGCGCATATTTTGCTGCACTAATTGAACTATGTTTTGTTTTGGTCTGAGGCAACATGTAGGAAATATTGAGTATAATGCCATCTTTGTCGAGAAAAGCAACACTCAATGGAATGCTGGTGTTAGCCATCCACATGTTATGACGACTAGATTCAGGAAAAATAAATAGCATACCGCTATTTTTATCTATTGACTTGCGATACATTAGTCCCCTTATACGATTTTTCTGAGTATAGGCAACTTCCGCCGAAAGACTATGATCAGAAATCTTAAGGTGGACTGTTGGCATTTGTGCACTTGCCAAGGCCGGTAGTAGAAAAAGCAGTATAACCCAAAGAAAGCGCATGGTAATTTAGTGCTTACCAGTACTACCAAATCCTTTATTACCTCGGCTACTTTTCTCAAATTCTTTTACTACACAGAAATTTACCTGCAAAACTGGCACTATTATAAGTTGTGCAATGCGTTCTAATGGATTTAATAGGAAAGGGTTTTGGCTACGATTCCAACAGGAGACAAATATTTGTCCTTGATAATCTGAATCGATCAGTCCTACTAGGTTGCCCAGTACAATTCCATGTTTATGACCTAGTCCAGAACGAGGTAAAACCATTGCCGCTAGACTTGTGTCAGCAAGATGGATAGCGATACCTGTTGGAACAAGATTAACCTCACCGGGTCGTATAGTTATCGGATTCTCAGTACAAGCACGTAGGTCTATTCCAGCTGAACCAGGAGTGGCATAAGATGGGCGCTGATCTTGCAAACGTGGATCAAGAATTTTCATGTCAATTTTTTTCATAATATCGTTATATTCATTTTTTATATAGAAGTGAAATATGATTAATTAAGCGTCTTGCCTGTACTATTTTTGGCGCCTTATGTAGGAGATGTTTGCCTTTATCATCGAATAGTATCAGTGTACTTTCATCAGAACCAATTGTATCTTGGGCCAGATTAGCGGCAATTAAGGGTATTTTTTTCTTGATTCGCTTATCCTTAGCATTCTTTTCTAGATTTTCTGTTTCTGCAGCAAAGCCCACACAGAAAGGGGGTTTAGATAATCCCGCTGCATACTCAAGAATATCAGGATTACTAACGAGTTTTAGTGATATGTTTTTACCAACTTTCTTAATTTTTTGATTACTAATCTTGGCAGGAAGAAAATCAGCTACAGCAGCAGCACTTATAAAAATGTCAACGTTGGAGATCTCTTTTTTCACAGCTACCAGCATATCTTGAGCACTTACTATGTTAATCTGAGTGATCCCAAAAGGGCTTTCCAAGCATACTGGGCCAGATATAAGGGTAACCTTCGCACCCGCTTCTTGCGCGGCACGGGCGATAGAATAACCCATTTTACCGGAACTTAAATTTGTTATACCACGAATCGCATCTATAGCCTCGTAGGTTGGTCCTGCAGTGATAAGGACGCGCTTATTTTGCAATAGTTTTGGCTGGAAAAAGCTTAGAATTACTTTAACTAGTTCTTGGGCTTCTAACATGCGCCCCATACCAGTTTCTCCGCACGCTTGAGCACCTTCGGCGGGACCAAGTATTATCACACCATCACGTCGTAAGAGGGTTAAGTTTCGTTGAGTAGAAGGGTTTTCCCACATTTGTCGATTCATTGCAGGGGCGACAAATAAAGGGCAATCACGTGCAAGACATAATGTCGAGAGAAGATCATTTGCAAAACCATTAGCAAGTTTCGCAATGAAATCTGCGCTTGCGGGGGCAATTAAGATAACATCTACATCACGTGAAATATTTATGTGCGCCATGTTATTGGCGATTCGGTCATCCCATAGATCGGAAAAGACCATTTTGCCAGTCAAAGCTTGCAAAGTAGCTGGGCCCACAAATCGGCAAGCCGATTTAGTCATTACCGGCTGCACATCTATATTTTCCTGTATTAACAGCCGTGCAATCTCTGCCGCTTTGTATGCCGCGATTCCTCCGGTCAGCCCTAAAAGCAAACGCTTAGCATGGAGTAAGGAGGTATTAGCCATAGATATTCTATTCGTTTGACACGGGAACAGGAGTGTAACCTAACAGTATCCTTATGTTACAGAAAGAAATCAGCTTTTTTAGTTCAATCCTATTTTCAGAAGTACGATTTAGGTTTTGCTGTTTACCATTTATGCTGCAAATTTAATCATTAGTATGCTTTTTATCGCGAGTTATATAGAGAATAATACCAACTTTGATAAGAAATCAGTATATAATGCGCCTTTTTATGAGTTCTGGAGTTAATTGTCATGTCTCGAGTATGTGAAGTAACCGGCAAAAAGCCCATATCTGGTCATCATGTCTCCCATGCCAACAACAAAACTAAACGGCGTTTTTTACCTAATTTGCAACATCGGAAGTTCTGGGTTGAAAGCGAGAAACGTTGGGTTAGTTTGCGTATATCCAATGCGGCGTTACGAACCATAGACAAGAATGGTATTGACGCAGTCCTAGCAAAAATGCGCGCTCGAGGTAATAGCGTCTAAGAGAAAGACAAAAACTTTAAAGTTTAAAAATTTAGGAACTACGTCATGCGTGAAAAAATAAAACTTGAGTCTTCGGCTGGAACTGGGCATTTCTACACTACTACCAAAAATAAACGAATCTCTCCAGAAAAAATAGAAATTCTAAAATTTGATCCAGTAGCACGTAAGCATGTTAAATATAAGGAAACGAAGCTAAAATAGAATTTAATAAGAGTAAAGAATAATGTAAAACCCCGCAATAAGCGGGGTTTTACATTACAATAGAGAGTCTCTATTGTAAATTATGCGTAGCAGCGTAGTCTACGAGAAAAATTTTCTAGTACCTCAATGCCACTTTCTTCAGCACGGTGGCACCAATCTTCCAGCTGTTTAACTAACTCATCCTTAGATGCAGTGGAGCGTTGCCACACCGAAACAAGTTCTTCTCGCATGGTATAAACTTTGTCAAGTGTCCTAGTTTTACTTAGTACCAAACTCAATTTAGTACGTTCATGTTCTAGCAATGTTTTAGAATCTGCAAGAATCCAACGTTTTAGGGTAGGGTGATCCACGCCATAATGTGTTGCTATTTCTCTCAGGTGATCTATTTCTTTGGCTAATGTGTGTTTAAGCGAATGAGCATATTTTGTAAGTACTTCGTAGCGATGAGAAATTACTGCGTGCAGTGTGTCAAGATCACACTTAGTTTTAGCTGTATCAAAACGTAATATAGGCGCTGTTTTCCTTACTTGCGCGAATCCTATCGACTCCAGGATGCATATATACATCCAGCCTATATCAAACTCATACCACTTGTTAGACAAACGCGCGGAAGTGGCATAAGCGTGGTGATTGTTATGTAGTTCCTCACCACCAATAAGGATGCCCCAGGGAACAATATTACGGCTAGCATCCTCAGCCTGAAAATTACGGTATCCCCAGTAGTGGCCAACGCCATTAATTATTCCAGCAGCCATGAATGGTGACCAAGCCATTTGTATAGCCCAAATAGTGAGTCCAATCGGTCCAAATAGAATAAGATCAATGATTAGCATCAATGAGACGCCTTTAACACTATGTTTGCTATAAACTTTACGTTCTAGCCAATCATCTGGCGTACCATGGCCATATCTTTCTATAGTCTCCATATTTGCAGCTTCTTTACGGTAGAGCTCTGAACCTTCCTTTACTACTTTTCCTATACTAAGAATTTGAGGACTGTGGGGGTCGTCTGAAGTTTCACACTTAGCATGATGCTTACGGTGAATTGCAGTCCACTCCTTGGTGACCATGCCAGTTGTGAGCCACAACCAAAAACGAAAGAAATGGCTTGGGATAGGGTGCAGCTCCAGTGCTCGATGGGCTTGATGGCGATGTAGAAAAATGGTGATACTAGCAATCGTGATATGGGTGAGAACCAAGGTATATACAACATAACCCCACCAAGGTAAGTCAAGAAGTCCCGATATCATATAAGTATAGTCCATTAGTAGTATTTTTTAGAAAGTGGAGAGGTTGCAATCTAAAGCGAAATTGGCATTTAGTCAAGAAATTATACGGCATATTTGTGTTGATCTTGAGAGTAAATGCTCTATACATGTATATGGGTACTGTTGCTCTTGCTTTCAAGCATACAATATAAACGGAGGTCAAATTTGCCATAAGTTAAAATGCTATGCTTCAATTATGAGGATAATAAGGGGAATTTACCTGGATATACTCTGTATTTTTGCAACTCAGAAGTGAATGAGGATGTCTTAATTTCATAACAAGTAAGACTAAAATACTAATAAGTTTCTATTTTGTTCATAGATAGTTCCAGAGATATGAGGTTAGTTTAGTATTTTTATGTATAAATTTTTTCAGTTTCTCACAGTTTGCCTATTAATTTTTGTAATATTGCTTGGCGCTATTTTAGTTGTAGTTTTTGAGGACCAACCTCGCATTAGCCGCCCGGTAATCCTTGTTCCTGAGCATGTTGAGCGTGCAAAACGAATTATTAATGTACATCGCTACCGAGTACGCCCGGGCATGACTGCAGTAGCTAAAGTACAATCTGAGGATGCTGACCTAGCCGCAAATTATTTGGCTAATCGATTTGTGAGGGGTAGTGCGCAAGTCGTTCTCGCAGACCGTAGCGCTCATGTTTTACTGAGTATCCCAATACCACATAATCCACTAGGTGGTTATCTGAATTTAGAGGCAACTTTGATCGAGACAGAAGGTATTCCTAAGCCCCAATCTGTACATGTTGGAAAATTTGTGCTGCCGGATTTAATTACGGATATATTCATGCCCCAGCTCATACGTTGGTTACGACAAACTCCGAGGTATCGTCTAGGATTAGATGCGCTTAAGAAAGTTAGTATGTCACATAACGAATTGAAGGTTGTCTATCACTGGAAAGGCGGTTTTACTAAAGAGATGAGGTCATCGCTTATCAGTGAGCAAGAGCGTGAGGAGCTATTTATTTATCACTCTTTACTAACTGAAATTAGTCATCGACATAGTGGAGTAACAACGGTATCACTTGCTGAAGTTTTGTCACCATTATTACGACTTGCAGCTGAGCGATCAGAAGAAGGGGATGCATTAGCGGAGAACCGTGCGGCGATATTAGTTGTAACATTTTATACGTTAGGTAAATCTCTTAAGTCGATTACTTCAGAGGCGGCTACTTGGCCAAGACCAGTTAGAAAGATAGTTACAGTTAGTGGTCGTAATGATTTCGCCAAGCATTTTATGGTTTCAGCCACAATTGCAGCTTATGCTGATACAGCGTTATCTGATGTAGTTGGTTTGTACAAGGAGATAGAGGATTCACGTACAGGGAGTGGTTTTTCATTCAACGATATTGCTGCAGATCGTGCAGGCACCAGTTTTGGTGAAAAAGCAGTTGCTAGTATAGATTTGGCACAGCAACTGCAGCAGCGAGTAGCCTCAGGAATAATAGATTCTGATTTGATGCCGCCTTGGAGAGATTTGCCAGAGTTTATGCCTGAGGCTGAGTTTAAGCGGAGATTTGGCGGTATTGATGCGCCAGCTTACAAACAAATGATGAAGGAGATCGATCAGAGGGTCTCTAATCTGGGAGTTTTGCACTAAAAGCTACTTGTTTATTCAGTCACAATAGAAAAATATAGTGTTTAGTTGTATTTATACGAAACTAATTTTTTTGATTACAAAATTTCACATACCACATACGTTAATTTGATTTAATCATTTTATGTAGGACTCGCCATATGTTATTTAATATTTTTCCTTGCGCACTTTCATTTGGATGTACACTGTCTTCCTGAAAATATTCAGGCTTATCTCCAAAACCTTCAAACAGGAATGGCAGTAATTTGAGTTTATGGTGTCTTGCTATTTCTACATAGATATCTTGAAATTTTTGTGTGTATGTTGGCCCATAATTTGGAGGTAGGCGCACCCCAACTAGAAATATAGCCGCTTTGTTACGTTGACAAGCTTTTACAATGGCTTCAAGGTTGTTGTGGATAGATTTAATCGGTAGGCCACGTAAACCATCATTAGCTCCAAGCTCGATAATAACAATATTAGGGCGATGGGTTTTAAGTGCTTGCTCAATACGATTACGACCGCCTAGTGTAGTTTCTCCGCTGATACTAACGTTAACTACTCGATAAGCTGATGATTGTGATTGCAGTCTTTTTTCTAGCAGATTTACCCATCCAGCTTTTTGTGGTAATCCATACCCAGCTGACAAGCTATCCCCAAATACCATGATGGTGGTATTTGTAGGTGGAGAGTTGGAGCCTACACTACTGTATGTGCTACTAGAAATAGCAACTAATAGAATACTAAATACAACAAAGAAATTTTTCATGACAGATAACTTAATTATGCGCCAGCCTATTGTACAAGCAATTTCTCTGGCTAAGCAGGTCAGAAACAGTGAAATTCAGCTTACTATCTTGCAGGATATTAACCTGGATGTGAATGCTGGCGAGGCAGTTTCCATTGTAGGTGCTTCTGGCTCAGGTAAATCTACCCTACTGGGTTTACTGGCGGGTTTAGATACACCAACGAGTGGAAAAGTATATCTTAATGGAAAGGATATTTTTGCACTAAATGAAGACGAACGAGCTGAATTACGTGGGAGCATGCTTGGTTTTGTTTTCCAATCATTTCAGTTACTTCCAATGTTGACTGCAGTTGAAAATGTAATGCTACCACTAGAGCTCGCAGGTACTAACAATGCGCATACTGTTGCACTAGAATTACTTGAGCGTGTTGGGTTGGATATGCGCTTAAAGCATTATCCCAAACAACTATCTGGGGGAGAACAGCAGCGTGTCGCCATTGCGCGCGCTTATGTTACGAGCCCAAAATTATTACTTGCTGATGAACCTACCGGCAATTTAGATTTGGCAACTGGCTCTCAAATTATAGACCTCATGTTTGAATTGAATCGTGAGAGAGGTGCCACGTTGATTTTGGTAACCCATGATGAAGCTATTTCTAGTCGTTGTACTCGGCAAATTCATCTAGTTGGGGGGAAGCTGAATGCTGATTAGAGATACCATCAAAATTTTTATGGTGAAATAAGTATTTATGAATTTTATCAAGCTTTCTTTACGTATGCTTCGTCGTGATTTATATGCAGGTGAACTATATATACTAATAGTTGCTCTAGTTGTAGCAGTGGGTGGTATGACTACGGTAGGGTTTTTCGCTGACCGGGTACAGTTAGCACTTTCTCGGCAGGGCGATCAATTGCTTGGAGCAGATTTAATTGTTGTTTCCGACCACCCTTTATCTAAACACTATACTGATAAAGCAATACAGCTTGGCTTGAATACTTCTACTGCACTTAAATTCCCTAGTATGGTAACTAAAGGGGATAACAGTATATTGGTCGGGATAAAGGCTGTAACCACTGGATATCCGTTGCGTGGTGAGTTAAGAATTACAAATGATTTTGAAGGTACATCTCCACTTTTAAGAGATCGTATTGCTAACACAATTCCATCACCTGGATCAGTGTGGGTGGGAGAGAAGCTCGCTGCTCGTTTTTCTCTAAAAGAAGGCGATAAAATTGATGTAGGTACGGCTAGTTTAACTGTAGAATCAATGATTACTCAGGAGCCAGATTATTCCATTGGTTTTATCAATTTAGGGCCGCGCGTCTTAATCAATGCGATTGACCTACCTGCCACCGGTTTGATACAGCAAGGTAGCCGTATTTCATATCGTTTATTAGTTGGTGGTGATGCAGGTTCGATACAGGTTTTTCGTAATTGGATAAAGGCGCACTTGGAACTTGGGGAGAGGATTGAAGGAATTCGTGATGCTCGCCCCGAAATTAAAGCAGCTTTAGAGCGCGCAGAAAAGTTTCTTAACCTTGCTGCTATGGCAAGCGTAGTGTTAGCAGCAGCAGCAGTTGCACTTGCAACTCGCCGTTTTATTTTGCGTCATTTAGATGGATGTGCAGTAATGCGTTGTCTAGGTATAAGACAGGCAGAAATACTGTATATATATTTGTACCATTTCATCATACTTGGCATAGTTGCAAGCTCATTAGGGTGTTTGCTAGGTCTTATGGGTCAAGAGGCTCTAGTTTTTAGTCTTTCCACAATGGTAGATGTTGAATTACCTTGGCCTAGTTTATTTCCTGTTATACACGGGTTACTAACTGGCATGGTGTTATTGTTAGGTTTTGCTATACCTCCATTACTTAATTTACGAAGCGTGCCTGCGCTACGTGTATTGCGACGTGATATTGGTATTTCGAATACACATAGTTTGACAGGCTATATATTAGGATTAACAGTCTTATCAGGATTATTTTTGTGGAAGGCGGGGGATGTACGTTTAGGTAGCCTCGTTATCATAGGATTCATTGTTGCAATAGCGATTTTTAGTTTGCTTGGATATTTTCTGATAAAAATCTTGTCTTCTACATGTAGTAAATTAGGGGGGTCTTGGAACTATGGGCTAGCTAGTATTTGGCGTCGTGCTAATACTAGTATTGTACAAACCGTAGCGTTAGGACTTGGGTTGATGGCCCTGCTAACTCTGACACTGATTCGTAGTGATTTATTACAGAATTGGCATACTAGCCTTCCCACTAATACTCCCAATCGTTTCTTGGTGAATATACAGGAAGATCAATTGCAGCCTTTAAAGGTATTTTTTAGCCAGCATAACATCAAGCAGCCAGAAATACATCCAATGGTGCGGGCTCGACTTACTTCTATTAATGACAAGATTGTATCACCAGAAGATTATTCTAATTTACGGGCAAAAAGGCTAGTTAAACGGGAATTTAATTTGTCGTGGGCAAGAGAAATAAATAGTGATAATCAAATTGTAGATGGTCAGTGGTGGCAGAGAAAAGATATGGGGGAAGCTGTATTGTCGATGGAGGAGGGCATTGCAAAAACGATAGGTGTTCGCTTGGGTGATACATTGACATACGATATAGCGGGCAACGTATTCTCTGCAGTAGTAACCAGTGTTCGTAAAGTAAATTGGGATTCATTTCGTGTTAATTTTTTTGCGGTAACGCCACCAGGTGTTCTGGAAAAATATCCAACAAGTTACATTACTAGTTTTTATTTACCGAAAAATCGCATTGATATAATTGATCAGCTGATTATAACTTTCCCAAATCTTTTGGTTATTGATGTTGAAGCCATCATCATACAAGTCCAAAAAGTAATAGAGCAGGTGACTAAAGCTGTCGAATTTGTTTTCTTGTTTACACTTCTGGCTGGGCTTGTAGTTCTATATGCGGCGATCATCTCTACACAAGATGAACGTATTTATGAAGCTGCTATATTTCGTATATTGGGAGCAAAGCGTAGACAATTAATTAGCGCCTGGGTCGTTGAATTTGCAATACTAGGCGGTATAGCTGGATTATTTGCTGCAATGGGAGCAAGTTCATTAGGTTATGTGATTGGAAAGTATACGCTAAATTTAACTTATACTTTTAATTTGTGGATATGGTTTATTGGTATATTCGCCGGAATAACAGGTGCGATGATAGCGGGTCTTATGGGAACCCGAGGCTCACTTTCAAGTCCACCAATTTTGGTGCTCGGGAAGATTGGCTAAGATAATATAGAAATATAACTAGTTAATCTCAAGTAAATGTCTTGAGAAATAAGAAGAGATACATGTAGTTGTGTTACTTAATATAGCTACAAATTTCTAATTAGAATATCAAAACGGGATATCGTCATCCATATCTCCAAACCCACTACTGTTCTCGCTAATAGGTGTATCTTTGGATTTTGGTGTGTTGTTATCATCTTTGTTTTCAACTTCAAAGCTGCTGCTACTTGATTTACTACCTAGCATTTTCATTTCACTTGCAATTACTTCAGTTGTATATCGATCAACACCGTTTTTATCTGTCCATTTACGAGTTTCTAATCTACCCTCAACGTACACAGAGCGACCCTTTTTCAGGTATTCACCTGCAATTTCAGCAAGTCTTCTATAAAAAGTGACGCGGTGCCATTCAGTTCTCTCTTGTTTCTCACCTGTTTTATCTTTCCAGGTTTCCGTTGTAGCCAATGTGATGTTGGCTACAGCATCACCATTAGGCATATAACGAATCTCGGGGTCTTTGCCGAGGTTACCAATGAGTATGACCTTGTTTATTGAAGCCATTTACACTTCTCCTTCTAGTAATTGAACAACTCGTGTTTCATCAAAACCTTTCATATCTACTTTTAGGTATGCTACTCCTTCGCTTGCTAGTACTAAAGCTTCATGAACGCCCGGAAGAGATGCTAGCTCACGTGATAGTCCAGTGGCTCTTCCTGATTCCATTTCTTGTACGTGGTACATTTTTGTGCGTACTGCAGCAGGTACCTTCATGGTTATAGCAAGTGCTAACCATAGTGCTAAGAGAACGCTACAAAATGCAAACAAAGAAGGGCCACCATGTTGTCCATATAAATACCCCCCCATAGTTGCTCCAGTGAAGGCTCCAAGAAACTGGATGCTGCTGTATACGCCAATGGCAGTACCTTTTGCGCCTACTGGAGAAATCTTTGAGATAAGCGACGGTAAACTAGCCTCCAAGAGATTGAATGCTGTAAAGAATACCAGTAGTGCTATTGCCATCCCTAATATAGAATCGATCGTGATCGCCAATAATCCTTGACTCACCAATAGTACAGATACAGATGCTACAAACACTGGTTTAAGCTTGGCTCTTTTTTCAGCATAGATAATAGCAGGAACAATAAGTGCCATGGAAACGAGCAATACTGGCAAATATATTTGCCAGTGATAATCTGCTGCTAATCCAGCCTTACGCAAAGATAAGGGTACTACAAGCCATAGTGCCATGAGTGTTGCATGGAGTGTAAATACACCAAAGTTTAAGCGTAGTAATTCTGGGTTATGCAGCACATTTTGGAAGCGACCAGTAGATACTTCTGTGTCTGAATGGAAGCGGCAAGTTAGCGGAGTAGGAATTATTTTATTAACTATTATTATGGCTAATAGTGCAAGTATACCTGTCATAGCAAAAATCCCTGGAACACCTATCAGACGGTTAAGTCCAGGAGCAACAATAAGCGAAAGAGCAAAAACAGTCCCTATTGTCATGCCTATTGCAGCCATTGCTTTAGTACGATGTTCTTCTCGGGTAAGATCAGCTGCAAGTGCCATTACCGCCGCAGAGATTGCTCCTGAGCCTTGGACAATGCGGCCAAGGATTACCCAATAAATATTATCGGCAGATGCTGCAATGAAACTTCCAAAGGCAAAAAGAAGTAAACCGATATAAATAACTGGTTTGCGCCCAATACGATCAGACAGCCAGCCAAAAGGGATTTGTAATATTGCTTGCGTGAGCCCGTAAGCGCCGAGTGCAACACCGACAAGAGTGTAATTATTGCCACCCGGTAAGTGTTCTGCATAAAAAGCGAATACCGGGAGAATGATAAACATTCCAAGCATGCGCAACCCATAAATCCCTGCTAATCCCGCAGTTGCTCGTAGTTCAATAGGGGACATTTTTTCGGAGGATGATGAGGCAGACATTAATCAGATTAGGAAAACGCTAGAAAGTTGAGTATATTATCAGGTTGACCATCGCTTAGGTAGCAAATGAAGCTTATCAAAATTCGAGGTGCGCGCACCCACAATCTAAAAAATGTTAGTATCGATCTGCCACGCAACAAGTTGATTGTTATTACAGGCCTATCAGGATCAGGTAAATCATCGCTCGCATTTGATACACTTTATGCGGAAGGTCAGCGACGATATGTGGAATCACTTTCAGCGTATGCTCGTCAATTCCTACAATTGATGGAGAAACCGGATGTGGACCTGATTGAGGGTCTTTCACCCGCCATAGCCATAGAACAGAAAGCAGCTTCACATAATCCCCGCTCTACTGTTGGCACTGTCACAGAGATACATGATTACATGCGCTTGTTATTTGCTCGCGTAGGTGATCCACAATGTCCTGATCACCAGATTACGCTAACAGCTCAAAGTGTCTCACAAATGGTGGATCACGTGCTACAACTTCCACTAGATACTCGATTAATGATTCTTTCGCCGCTTGTGGTAGGACGCAAAGGAGAACAAATAGATTTATTTGACGAGTTATATGCACAAGGTTTTGTACGTTTGCGAATTGATGGAAAGGTATACGAAATCGATGAGCTACCTAAGCTACAAAAGACTAAAAAACATACAGTAGAAATTGTTGTAGATAGGCTAAAGATTTCACCCGATTGTAAGCAGCGGCTAGCGGAATCGTTCGAAACAGCACTACGGCATGCTGATGGACGTGCAATAGCGGTAGAATTAGATTCTGGCCACGAACATCTTTTTTCTGCTAAATTTAGCTGTCCGGTATGCAGCTATTCTCTTGCTGAATTAGAACCACGATTATTTTCTTTTAATAACCCAATGGGCGCTTGCTCTGAGTGCGATGGCCTTGGACAGATAACATTCTTTGATCCTAAGCGTGTTGTTGCTTTCCCGCATTTATCTCTTGCATCTGGTGCAATTAAGGGGTGGGATCGACGTAATCAATTTTACTTTCAGTTATTGGAGAGCCTTGCTGGGCATTACGACTTTGATTTGGCGAAACCGTTCGAACTACTCTCTTCTAATATCCAAAATATTATTCTGAACGGATCTGGTAAAGAAAAAATTCTATTTTATTATTTAAATGGAAGCGGGTCAAAAAATCAGCAAGAGCACCCCTTTGAAGGAGTCATTCCAAGCCTAAAGCGTCGCTATAAAGAAACTGATTCGTTAGTAGTTCGTGAAGAATTAGCAAAATACCTAAACTCTAAGGTTTGTCCCAAGTGTGAAGGAGCTCGGCTCTGCCGAGAAGCACTTAATGTAAAGGTTGGGGGACAAGCTATTTATGAAGTAAACATGTTGCCCCTGAAACAAGCCAAAAATTTCTTCGACCAAATAATACTAAAAGGGCATAAGCACGATATTGCAGAGAGAATTATAAAGGAAATTTCCAGCCGCTTACAGTTTCTAAATAATGTTGGACTAGATTATTTGTCTTTGGATCGTTCTGCTGACACCTTATCTGGTGGGGAATCCCAGCGTATTCGACTCGCAAGCCAGATTGGCTCAGGTTTAACTGGCGTCATGTATGTTCTAGATGAACCTTCGATTGGCCTACATCAACGTGACAATGGGCGGCTCCTAGATACTCTCAAGAATTTGCGCGATCTTGGCAATAGCGTCATCGTAGTGGAACATGATCGGGATGCCATTTTTGCTGCTGATTTTGTGGTTGATATGGGCCCTGGTGCTGGTGAGCACGGTGGATTCATCGTTGCTCAAGGAACTCCACAAGCAATCCATAAGAGTGTAGATTCCCTTACGGGGAAATATATTTCTGGAAAACTAAATATTTCTATACCGGAGAATCGTATTAAACCGCGAAATGATCGTTGGTTAACAATTACAGGAGCCTCTGGCAACAATCTAAAAAATATAAATTTTAATTTGCCAATAGGAGTATTCGTGTGTGTTACAGGAGTATCTGGTTCAGGTAAGTCCACCCTTATTAACAACACGCTCTATTATGTCATGGCTCGACACCTATATGGTAGTAGTACAGAGCCTGCACCTTTCCAGTCCATCGAAGGAATGGAATTTTTCGATAAAGTTATCAACATGGATCAAAGCCCGATTGGGCGCACTCCACGTTCCAATCCTGCTACCTATACAGGGTTATTTACACCAATTCGTGAATTATTCTCAGGCGTACCTCAAGCGCGAGAACGTGGTTACAGTCCTGGACGGTTTTCATTTAACGTCAAAGGTGGTCGCTGTGAAGCATGCCAGGGAGATGGTGTAATCAAAGTAGAAATGCATTTTCTACCAGATATATATGTTTCATGCGATGTTTGCCATGGTATGCGTTATAACCGAGAGACACTTGAAATTCAATACAAAGGAAAGAACATTATTGAGATTTTGCAAATGACAGTTGAGCAGGCATATGAATTTTTCTGTCAAGTACCAGTGGTAGCACGGAAACTGAGAACCTTATTAGATGTGGGGCTAGGTTACATTACTTTAGGGCAGTCCGCGACTACACTATCTGGTGGAGAGGCGCAGCGAGTAAAACTGTCGTTGGAACTTTCAAAGCGTGACACCGGGAGAACGCTATATATACTGGATGAGCCAACTACAGGTTTACACTTTCAAGATATCGATTTGCTACTAAAAGTATTACACAGATTACGTGATCACGGTAATACAGTAGTAGTAATTGAGCATAACCTTGATGTGATTAAAACTGCAGATTGGGTCATTGATCTTGGGCCAGAGGGAGGTGATGGCGGGGGACAAGTTATCGTTGAAGGTGCCCCAGAGGAAGTTGCAAGAAATAAAATGAGTTTAACTGGACATTACCTCAAAACAGTTCTCAGTATGTAATCAATGAAAGATACAAAATGAACCCTCGTAATCTTTTATATAATAGCTTTAAGGTTGCAGTTGCATCCGCTGACCCATTACATATAGTCCCTCAGCATTTACCAAAACCACCCAAAGGCCGTACTCTTGTTGTGGGAGCAGGCAAAGCTGCTGCTGCAATGGCTCTAGCAGTAGAAAGGAATTGGCCAAAAAGAGCAAAACTAGATGGCATTGTAATTACTCGTTACGATCATAGTTTGCCAACAAATAGAGTTGTAGTATATGAAGCTGGACATCCAATACCTGATAAAAGAGGTGAACAGGCAGCACATAAAATTCTAATGGAAGTTAAACAGCTTGGTGTCGAAGACTTGCTATTGTGTTTAGTAAGTGGAGGTGGTTCTAGTTTATTGTCCTTGCCATTACCTGGTATATCAATGAATGATCTCAAAAATGTAACTAATAAATTACTTCGCTGTGGTGCTACGATTCAGGAGATCAACACAGTTCGTAAACATCTCTCAATTGTTCAGGGAGGAAGATTGGCAGAATCTTGTCTTGCGCCGATACTGGCGCTAATTATCTCTGACGTGAATGGAAATGAGCCTACAAATGTTGCTTCTGGTCCTTGTGCACCAGATCCAACGACGTACCAAGATGCGCTTGCAGTATTAGAATGCTATCAGATTGAAAAACCTAAATCAGTAATAAAACTACTGCACTATGGGGCTGAGGGCAGATTGAGCGAAACACCAAAACCAAGAGATATTGTATTCAAAAATATAGAAAATCGTGTAATTGCTACTTCTCATAACTCATTAGTAGCAGCAGGAGAATTTTTTCGAGGCAAGGGTATTCCTGCAGTAATACTTGGCGACTCTGTCTCTGGTGAAGCTAAGCATGTCGCAAAAGTTTATGCTGCATTAGTGAATGAAATTCGTCAATATGGGCATCCATGGAAGCCTCCAATAGTATTAATTTCAGGCGGAGAAACCACTGTTACTGTAAATGGGAATGGGCGCGGTGGACGTAATACAGAGTTTTTGTTATCACTTGCAATTGAACTTGCTGGCGCAAGAAAAATTTATGCTCTTGCTTGTGATACAGATGGCATAGATGGATTAGAAAACAATGCGGGTGCTATTGTTAGGCCAGACTCATTATTTCGGGCAGAGCAGTTATGCATTGATTCGACCGCTGTACTTGCTAACAATGACACTTATACCTTTTTTAAACAGATCGGCGACTTAGTTATCTCCAGCCCTACACGTACTAATGTTGGAGATTATCGGGCAATTATGATTTTATAGACATAGTTTACTAGGCTAAGATAGTTGTTAGTAAAAGCAAGGAGAAAAATAAAAATTATTTTACTAGGATTCTCACAGAATCGAAGTAATGTTTTTAAAAGATTTCAGTATTAAAATAAAGGAACTGAATTATTAAGGGCAGGTGCTAATGGGGGCAAAAATATTGGTAGTGGAAGATGAGCCAGCAATTCAGGAGTTAATCTCTTATGGCCTGAAGCAGGCCGGACATGTTACTTTTTGTGCAGGAGATGCTGAACAAGCTATGGTAATTGTGAATGATGTGCTTCCCGATTTAGTATTATTAGATTGGATGTTGCCTGGAATGAGTGGTATTGAATTTGCCAAGATGCTGCGACGAGTTACGCGCACTAAAAATATACCTATAATAATGCTCACAGCGCGTACTGAAGAAAGCGACAAGGTGTCAGGGTTAGAAGTTGGTGCAGATGATTACATTACAAAGCCATTCTCGCCTCGTGAATTAATTGCCCGGATTAAAGCAGTTTTGCGTAGACGCGCACCTGAGGCTTCTGATGATGTTGTCGAGATCAGTGGGCTCAGGATTGATCCTAGTACTCATCGTGTTACCGTAAATAATAAAGAATTAATACTAGGCCCTACTGAATTTCGATTATTATATTTTTTGATGACTCATTCAGAACGGGTACATTCACGTTCACAACTACTTGATGGAGTGTGGGGCGATCATGTTTTTGTCGAAGATCGTACTGTTGATGTTCATATAAGGAGATTACGCAAGATATTGGAGGCTGTTGATAAGGATGGATTAGTGCAAACAGTAAGGGGTTCTGGTTACCGACTGTCTGTCGGGAGGGCATCAGGTATGGGATAATATAAAAATGATTATTAAGTTTCGTTCTTTGGAATAATTCGCGTGTCTGGTTTTCCCGGAGGCCTAGGTGTTGTTATTCTGCTTACTGCTATAGCTGGTAGTTTATGGATAATATTTGACATTGTCATAGCATTACTTTTCTACTGCATAGCATTATTGTTAACAATTATTTATCACCTGCGTTATCTAACAGCCTTGGATCGATGGTTGCAAATTCCTGTGCCCACCTCTACCGCTTTACCTGAAGGTTCCGGCGCATGGGGGGATGTGTTTGCAAGATTAGCACGCCTAATGCGTAATCAAAGTCAAAGCCACCAACAATTAAGTTTAGCACTAGAGCGTCTTAGGCGTGCTACTTCGGCAATGCCAGAAGGTGTGGTAATTCTAGATGAGACAGATCGTATAGAATGGTGTAATCCGGTTGCTGAGCAGCATTTTGGCATAGACTCTAACAGAGATGTAGGCAGGCTAATTACCTTCTTAGTACGCCAGCCTCAATTTGCTGAATACTTAACGACTCATAACTATAGTGAGCCTTTGACAGTCAAGCAAACACGGCATCAGGAATTGGTTCTTTCTTTACAGTTGGTACCATACGGAGATAAACAGAAATTATTAATAAGCCGTGATATTACTCGTCTTGAAGCAGTTGAGATCATGCGGCGGGATTTTGTTGCAAATGTTTCGCATGAACTACGTACCCCACTGACGGTAATCGGTGGGTTTTTTGAAACTTTATCGGAGGAGAACGGCATATCTTCTGATATGAGTAAGAGAGCCCTTTCTCTTATGAGCGATCAGACCAAGCGAATGCAACGTTTAGTAGAAGACTTATTGACCCTATCTAGGTTGGAGAATACACAAAATCAAGTATTAGAGAAGAGTGTCAATGTATCTGACGTGCTGCACGAATTGTATCAAGAGGCGCAATCCTTAAGTGCTGGGAGACATCATATCAACCTTAATCTTGAAACTGACATGAAATTGCTAGGTAGCCCAGACGAGCTGCGAAGTGCTTTTAGTAATCTTGTCAGTAATGCAATTCGTTATACGGCAGATGGAGGAGAGGTTACACTGAGCTGGAGAAATCAAAATGGGCAGGGTGTCTTTACTGTACAGGATAATGGAATTGGCATTGATCAGGCGCATATTCCACGTCTAGAAGAACGTTTTTATCGGGTAGATCTTAGCCGCTCAAGAGAAACCGGAGGCACTGGATTGGGACTTGCTATCGTAAAGCATATTTTAAATCGTCACCAGGCACATCTGGAGATTACTAGTGAAATTGGTAAAGGTAGCTCTTTTAGTGCATGGTTCCCAGAAAAAAGGTCAGTAATTCAGCAGAATGATTAAATCATAGGATATCTATTATTTTCACTACCTATACAAATATCAAATATTATTTCCATGTTTAAAACTATTGAAAACTTTGTGGGCAACACACCATTGGTAAGGCTTAAGCGCATGCCTGGAAAGACCAGCAATATTATTCTTGCTAAACTGGAGGGAAATAACCCTGCAGGATCTGTAAAAGATCGTCCAGTGTTCTCAATGATTCAAAATGCTCAGAAGCGCGGGGATATTAAACCAGGTGATACCCTCATAGAGGCAACTAGTGGGAATACAGGTATAGCACTAGCGATGATAGCTGCTTTGATGGGGTATCGCATGGTGTTGGTAATGCCAGAGCATCTTAGTGCAGAGCGACGTCAATCTATGAGCGCATATGGCGCAGAGATTGTCTTGACTTCGCGGGAAGGCGGAATGGAAGAGGCGCGGGATATAGCAGATCATATGTGTAATGAGGGACGCGGAACTATACTAAATCAATTTGCTAATTTTGATAATCCATTAGCACATTACCAGGGTACTGCACCAGAAATATGGAGTGATACAGAGGGGAAAATTACTCATTTTGTAAGTAGTATGGGTACAACGGGTACTATTATGGGTTGTGCTAGATATTTAAAGGAGAAGAACTCGATGATTCAGATCATTGGGGTGCAGCCGCAGGAAGGTGCTCAGATTCCTGGTATAAGGAAATGGCCAGAAGCATATCTTCCAAAAATCTATAATCCTAAAAGAATCGATCGAATAGTGCTGGTTTCCCAGGATAAAGCTGAGAATCTGACACGACGCTTAGCCAGTGAAGAAGGGATTTTTGCAGGAATCTCATCTGGTGGTGCATTAGCAGCCGCACTTGAAGTTTCAGCTGAAATAGAAAATTCAGTAATTGTTTTTATAGTGTGTGATCGAGGTGACCGTTACCTTTCAACTGGAGTTTTTTCTAACTCATGATAGTAAGTAAATCTAGTCAAAGAGTATGGTTTTCATTCATGCTGTAAAAATATTGTTCATAAACTGTCATTGTGAAAATGAAAATAAGCCATTCAATGAAATATTAAACTTGTAGATATCAGATTAAGGTTCAGGAAAGATAACGTAAAAGTAATCATTTATAAACTTGTTTCTCAGTTGTATTAAACACAGCCAAACTATTTTTAAGGATATAAATTGACCCCGGTTCTGGTTTTTGACATTGAAACCGTGCCCGATTCTGAGGGGCTTCGCAAGCTTTACAAGCTTAATTCAGACCTTACACCTGCAGAAATTGTCGAGATGGCATTTCAGTCTCGCCGTCAGACTGTTGGCAATGATTTTTTACCCCTGCATATGCATAAAATTGTTGCAATTTCTTGCGCATTGCGTGACAAAAATGATTTTCGTATATGGTCTCTAGGTAGTACGAAAAATACAGAGAAAGAACTTATTCAACGATTCTTTGAAGGTATTGATAAATATACTCCCCAACTGGTTTCATGGAATGGTAGTGGGTTTGATTTGCCGGTTTTGCATTATCGAAGCATGATTTATGGTATCCAAGCAAGTCGCTATTGGGAGATGGGAGAAAATGATAGGGAATTCAAATGGAACAACTATCTAAGCCGCTACCATAACCGTCATTTGGATTTGATGGATTTACTGGCAATGTATCAACCACGTGCAAATGTGTCACTTAACGATCTAGCCATGCTGATAGGTTTCCCAGGAAAACTTGGAATGGATGGTTCACAAGTATGGGATGCTTTTCAGGAAGGAGAGATAGCAGCAATTCGAAACTATTGCGAAACTGATGTAGTAAATACTTATCTTATATTTCTTCGCTTTCAGCTTATACGGGGTATATTGGACAAAGATCAATATCTTTATGAGAGTGAAATGGTTCGTGCTTC
>JAHELA010000115.1 GCA_024644425.1 Nitrosomonadaceae bacterium | reverse complement strand
ACTCATGGTGGGCGCCAGGCTACAGGTTTAGATGTGGTTCAATGGGCAAAAGAAGTACAGGTGCTTGGCGCGGGTGAGATTCTACTTACTAGCATGGACAGGGATGGGACTAGAAACGGTTTTGACTTGGAGCTTGTTCGTGCTGTGTCAGACGCAGTAGATATACCAGTAATTGCGAGCGGTGGTGTAGGTAATCTAGATCATCTGGTGGAAGGTATTCTTCAGGGCCATGCAGATGCAGTATTGGCCGCCAGTATTTTTCATTACGGTGAATATACTATTCGGCAAGCAAAAGAGTATATGGCGCAATATGGTATCGAAGTTCGATTGTAGTGGTAGAATAAAATTATGAAGGAATGATGTTGAGTCATAAATCTATGTCTGAAAATTGGTTAAATGAAGTAAATTGGTCTGAGGATGGATTGATTCCAGTCGTAACCCAGGAGGCTTCAAGTAACTTAGTTCTAATGGTAGCCTGGATGGATCGTAATGCATTGAAACTTACCATCGAAACTGGTAAAGCAGTTTACTGGTCACGAACTCGGAAAAAAATTTGGCATAAAGGTGAAGAGTCCGGTCATTTTCAGCAAGTAAAGGAAATATATCTAGATTGTGATAAGGACGTATTACTGTTGATGGTGGAACAAGTTGGAGGCATTGCCTGTCACACTGGTAGACACAGTTGTTTTTTCAATAAATTGGAAAATAAACAGTGGGCGGTAGTAGCTCCAGTGATAAAAGACCCTAAAGAAATCTACAGAAAATGAAAGACTTGACTATAATTCACCGCCTGGCAGAAACTATCGAAACACGCAAGAAATTTAAAGCTGACAACTCTTATGTTGCGAAGTTACTGTGTGGTGGACGTGACGAAATACTTAAGAAAATTACTGAGGAGACAGCAGAGGTTTTATTGGCTTCAAAGGATGGTGATAAGTTACACATCACGCGTGAGATGGCAGATCTGTGGTTCCATTGCATGATACTGCTTGCTCATCATGGTTTAGGGCCAGATGATGTGTTGGATGAGCTTAAAAAACGGGAAGGGATTTCAGGGATAGATGAGAAGGCGTCACGAATAACAGGATAGAAATGGAAAACTGTATTTTCTGTAAAATTATAAAGGGTGAAATTCCTAGTAAAAAGGTTTATGAAGACGCTGATATTTTTGCGTTCCACGATATTCATCCTGCTGCACCAGTACACTTTATGTTAATACCAAAACTGCATATTGCCTCACTAAATGAGGTTGAAGAAAAACATCAAGATTTACTAGGTAAGATCATGTTTTTAGTTCCTAGCTTAGCAAAAGAACAGGGCTGCACGGACGGTTTTCGAACCATTATTAATACCGGGCGTGTTGGAGGGCAGGAAGTTTATCATCTTCATGCTCATGTCATTGGCGGCGGTACAGAACGCTTGCCTGTTATGATTCCTAATCCAAGTTAAAGGAGTATATGATGGGTTCATTTAGTATTTGGCATTGGTTAGTTGTCTTAGTAATCGTAGTTTTGGTATTTGGTACCAAGAAGCTTCGTAATCTAGGCGGGGATATAGGTGGCGCGGTAAAAGGTTTCAAAGAAGGCATGAAAGGTACAGATGATGAGAAATCGACTCCCTCATCACAGAATAAAGTTGGTGGCCAAACAATTGAAGGTGAGGTCAAGGACAAGACGCAAACAAAATTATGATGGATAACTTAAGGAGTTAATCAGTAAAATCTGAAAAGTAATAACTAGGCTAAAACTGCCACTATTAAGCATTCTTTTCCTACTAATTTCATAAACTATGTTTGATATCAGCTTTACGGAAATTATGGTAATTGCGATCGTGGCGCTAATCGTAGTTGGCCCGGAACGACTACCTAAAGTAGCGCGCACTCTTGGCCATCTATTGGGGCGTGTTCGCCGCTACGTTGGTGAAGTGAAAAATGATATTCAGCGTGAGATGGAGGTAGAAGAGCTGAATGAATTACATACATCAGTGCAAGAAGCAGCTAATTCTATTGAAAACTCAGTACGGGAGGAAGTTAGTCAAATACAAGCTGCAACAGAAGACATTAAAACATCAACCACATCATCTACGCCTGTACCACAGTCCGAGGCCGTAGGAGAAAAAATATCTTTGAGAAAGCCTACCTCACCCCGTACAAGTACGCGTTCTACCAAGTAATCACAATAAAAATATTAGGATTGAAACAGGAAGGTATTGCTAGGAAATATAAATACGATTTTGTTTAGAGTAGGCATAACGAACATTCTCACCAATAGTTCTTCAATTTAATTTTATTGACTCAATCGGTTGATTTCATAGCATGAGTATCAAAAACACATTCATTTCACATTTGACCGAACTTCGTATTAGGTTGATGCGCATTTTGGGTGTGATGATGCTTGGTTTTATACCTTGTGCTTTTTACGCGCGTGAATTATATACGTTGCTGGCACAACCTTTACTGGAGAAACTTCCTCAAGGTGGGCAGATGATTGCTACAGAAGTTGCTACACCATTTTTTGTGCCGATGAAAGTTGCCATGATGACAGCTTTTATTATTACGTTACCACACACACTTTATCAAATTTGGGCGTTTGTTGCTCCTGGGTTGTATTCTAACGAGAGACGTTTAGTGTTTCCACTAGTATTTGTCAGCAGCGTATTGTTCTTTTGTGGCATGGCATTCTCTTTTTTCGGCGCATTGCCATTGGTGTTTGAGTTTATTACGCACTTTGCACCTCAGGGTGTAGCAGTGATGACAGATATTGGTAAGTATCTTGATTTTGTTTTGACTATGTTTATTGCTTTCGGAGTCTCATTTGAAGCGCCAGTATTTGTAGTGGTACTTGTAAAGGTTGGGGTGGTTTCAATTGAAAAACTGAAAAAAATACGTAGCTATGTTCTTGTCGGCGCATTTGTAATAAGTGCAGTAATAACTCCACCCGACGTAGTCTCGCAGTTTATGTTAGCGGTACCACTTTATCTTCTCTTTGAACTAGGGATATTAGCAGCAGGTTTTTTCACAAAGCCTGTATTAGCACATCAATTGAGTAAAGCTGAGATGGAAGATAAGGAAGGCAGTTAATATCTGTGTCTGTAACAAAGAAAAGGAAGGGCATCTAATTATTGGCAGATTGTTTAGATTTTTTATTGTATCTGGATGTTATTCTTGGTATTGATTTTGTCTTACTGGTTTCGGACGTTTGCCTATACTAATTTCGATAGATTCTTCTGCTTGGCTTCGCACTACGGTAAAGGTGGCAGTTTGTCCTGGCGATAGCGCTGCGATCATATTGAGCATATCAGATGAATTAGTGATTTCCTTGTTTTCTACTGCTACCAATACATCTCCAGGTTTTATTCCAGCATGGTCAGCAGGACTATTTTTGTATACACCAGCTATTAAAACGCCATTTGGGCTGGAAAGCTTAAACGAGTCTGCTAACTCCTGAGTTAAATTTTGTACTTCTACACCGATCCAGCCTCGAGTTACGCTACCAGTTTTAATAATTTGTTCCATTATCTGTTTGGCAACAATGGTTGGAATGGACAACCCGATTCCAATTGAACCGCCAGTTTGCGAATAAATTGCAGTATTGATTCCAATTAAATTTCCAGTTATGTCTACCAGAGCGCCCCCAGAATTTCCTTGATTTATAGCAGCATCCGTTTGAATAAAATTTTCATAAGTATTAATACCTAGTTGTTTCCTTCCTAGCGCACTTATAATTCCCATGGTCACTGTTTGGCCTAAACCGAAAGGATTTCCAATAGCAAGGACTATGTCTCCTACTTTGGCTTGATCTGAACGCCCAAACGTTATTGAAGGCAGCCCCTTCAGATTAACTTTTACGACAGCAAGATCGGTTTCTGGGTCTGAACCGATAATGCTAGCTTTTGCTTTTCTTCCATCAGCCAGTGCAATTTCTATTTCGTCCGCAGCCGCAACTACATGATGATTAGTTAGTATATAGCCTTCAGGGCTTACAATCACGCCAGATCCAAGACTTGAAGAACGTTTAGTTTGTTCCTCAAAACGGTCACCAAAGAAGCGTCGAAACATAGGATCATTTAACAGTGGATGAGCCGGCACCTTAACTTCTTTGGTAGTGAAAACATTAACAACTGATGGCATGGCAATTTTGGCGGCTTTGCTAAAACCATTTAAGTCTGACATAGTGTTCAGAGTAGCTTCTTGATTTGAAGCAGTTTCTTTGATTGTTACTATACTATTATTTTGAATGCTACTATGCATGTTCCACGGTAGTAATTCAGGGCGCAGAGTAGAGATGACAAATAACGCAGCAAGGCATATTGTTGCTGTTTGTGCGAAAATTAGCCAAAGTTTATACATGTTAAGAAGCGAGTCCCGATATTAAAATAGTTAAATGATAGCCACTAAATGTATTAGGTTAGTTTAGAGAACAAAGCGATGCGAGTGAAAGAACTTGAATCTTACTTGGATTCACTGCTAAATGTCTCCTATTTTCGTGATTATTGCCCAAACGGGCTACAAGTGGAAGGACGTAGCGAAATTGGGACGATAGTTAGCGGTGTGACTGCCTCTTTTGAGCTCTTACAAGCAGCTATTGAAGAAAATGCTGATGCAGTATTAGTTCATCACGGTTATTTTTGGCGTGGTGAGAACGAATGTCTAGTTGGAATGAAGCGTCGTCGTATAGCCCTGCTAATATCACATGACGTTAGTTTATTTGCTTATCATTTGCCCCTAGATGCACATCCAGAGATGGGAAATAATAGTCAGCTAGGGAACAAACTAGGTTTCGTTGAAACTGGCCGCTTTGGTGAGCAGAACATTGCAATATATGGTTCCCCATCGCAAGTTGTATCACTTAGAGAATTAGGAAGTAGTCTAGAACGTATTTTGTCACGTAGGCCTCTAGTAATTGGCGATGAAACTAAGCCAATACGACGTGTTGCTTGGTGTAC
>JAHELA010000114.1 GCA_024644425.1 Nitrosomonadaceae bacterium | reverse complement strand
GTACATGCGCATCCTTCCTTATCAGAAGCATTACACGAAGCAGCACTAGGTGTAGATGGGCGTTCATTACATATATAAATTCAAAACGGTTCAATGACTCATATTGGATTATCAGGAGAAATTAAAGATTTGTGCAGGTTGAATAATCTAAGATCTATGATTCAAGATTTGTTAGTTAACCATTTTTTCCGTATTGCACGCGCATCAGAAAAGGCTTTCACCAAAGCTGCTTCATCATGATTTTCAATAATTCTGCGTATACGCGCTAGCTCTTCTTGATAAGTATCAATTTGTTTAAGTAATAACTCGCGATTTGCAAGACAGATGTCGCGCCACATTTCTGGAGAGCTACCTGCAATACGGGTGAAGTCACGAAAACCACTACCAGCAAAGTGTAGCAGATCATCTAAACTATCTGCTGTACTTGTAGAAACAATATGATTCATTAGTGTAGCTGCTAGTAAATGAGGAAGATGACTTACTGCAGAGAGGATTTCATCATGCCGATAAGCGTTTATTTGTGAAACTCGTGCACCACAACCTTGCCATATATTTTTTACGCACTCTAATGCATCTGTATTAGTTTCGTCCAAAGGTGTGAGAATTAATGCCTTATCTTGGAATAAATCTGTGTTAGCTGCATTTGACCCACTCTGCTCTGCTCCAGCAATAGGATGAGCAGGTACAAAATTTTTAAAATGGTTAGGTAAGAAAACGCGTGCGGAGGCTATAACATCTTGCTTGGTACTTCCCGCGTCAGTAATAATTGTTTTTGACTCAAGATAGGGAGCAATTTGTGAAAAAATCTTTTCTATTTGTCCTACAGGTACCGCCAATAAGATTAGATCTGCATTTTTTAGTGCAAGTGAGTAATCGGTAGTAAATTCATCCAATATTCCTAACTTTATTGCGCGCTGTAGGTTTTCCTTGCTTCGTCCCAAACCGATAATATGTTTAACTAATCCCGCTTTTCGTACAGCCAGTGCAAAAGAGCCACCGATCAAGCCAACACCGATAATCACTAGTTTATTGAGGATAATATTTGTCATATTTTTAATAAAAATAAACTTTCTTATTGAATTGCTTTCTCAAGAGCTTGTAAAAACTTATTATTCTCAGCTTCGAGGCCTATAGTGACACGAAGATGTTGTGGCATTTCATAGATACCGATTGGCCGTACAATAACCCCCTGTTTCAACAATTTTTGATACACAGTAGAAGCCTTGCCATCTTTAACAGAAAAACTTATGAAGTTCCCAAATGATGGAATAAATTCAACTCCTAGTCTGGTTAGGCCGGAGGTTATTTGTAACATTCCTGCTTGATTTAGAGCATAGGATCGTTTGACAAACTCTACATCATTTATTGCCGCTAACGCACCAGCAAGTCCTATGTTGTTCACGTTGAAAGGCTGACGTATTCGGTTCATTAATCCGGCCACATGTGCATGAGCAAGTCCAAAACCAACACGAATACCAGCCATACCGTAAATTTTAGAAAAAGTGCGCGTGATAAGTAAATTCGGAAAGTGATCAAGCCATTCTATACTGTTTGATTTAGAAGCTTCTGGTAAGTACTCATTATAGGCCTCATCTAGTACTACTAGTACATCTGGTGAAATTTGTTTTAGAAAAGATTGCAGGTTAGTAGTAATCACAAATGTACCAGTAGGATTATTCGGATTTGCTATATAGATAACGCGAGTTTCAGGTGTTACAGCATCTAGCATAGCATTTAGGTCATGACCAAAATTTTTTGCAGGAACCGAAACACCTTTTGCGCCAACTGCTTGAGTTACAAGCGGGTAAACTGCAAAAGCATGCTGAGAATAAATTGCTGATGTACCAGGTTTTAGAAACACTCGTGCTGCTAGTTCCAGCACGTCATTAGAACCGTTACCTAGAACGATTTGATTACTGTCTACACCATATTTTTTTGATAAAGCAGTTTTTAATTCAAAGCCATTACCATCTGGGTATCGCATTACTTCTTCAAGTGCATTTATCATAGCTTCCAGTGCTAGAGGACTTGTCCCGAATGGATTCTCATTTGATGCAAGTTTTACAATGTTATGTTCATCCAACCCCATCTCCCTTGCTAGCTCAGAAATTGGTTTACCAGGTTGGTAGGGTGCAATAGATTGAATATATTCTGGAGCAAAATCACAAAGATTCATAAAGCCAACACCATAATGAATTGAGAATTAGAGACCCAGTGTAATTAAAGTAAATCGGAAATAATACTATTTTTCTTTTCCGAGAAACGAAAGATAAATTAAGCTGATGGGTAGGATCCAAGTATCCTTAAGAATGTTGCTTTTTGTCGTATTTCTTCTAGTGCCTTCGCAATTTTCTTATCTTGTTGATGGCCCAGGATGTCAACAAAGAAAACATATTCCCATAAGCTTGCACGGGAGGGGCGAGACTCTAAATGACTCATACTTACGCCATGCTGTGCTAGGGGAGATAATAATTCATGTACGGCACCAGGTACATTTTTGGCAGACATTGCGAGTGATGTTTTATCCTTACCTGAAGAACTAATTTCTTGGGATCCAATTACCAAAAAACGCGTTGTATTTCTTGGGTCATCCTCAATATTTTCAGCGCATATAGAAAGTTTATATACTTCGGCTGCTTTCTTACTGGCAATTGCAGCGACATCTTTATCTTCAGCAGCTAACATTGCTGCATGAGCGTTGCTTGCAGCAACTACTCGTTTTACCTGTGTGAGCGGTAAATTTGTATTTAACCATTCATGACATTGCGCTAGGGACTGTGGATGGGAGTAAATCTTTTTAATTTTTTTAAGATCAGTATGTTTAGCCAGTAGACATTGATGTATTGATAATTGGATCTCACCGCAGACATTTAGAGAGGTTTGTAATAGTAGATCTAATGTTTTACCAACCGCACCTTCATTGGAGTTTTCCACTGGCACGATCCCATGGTTTGCAACACCAGACTCTACTGCTCGGAATACTTCATCTATTGATTCACATGGTAGGGTTGTCACAGTGCTGCCAAAACGATTTAATACGGCTTCTTCTGAAAAGGTTCCTTGTGGACCAAGATAGGCGATCGTTAATGGTGTTTCCATGGCGCGGCATAATGACATAATCTCAGTAAAAAGCCGTGAGACATTTTCTTTAGTCATTGGCCCAGGATTTAATTTTTGCAGATGTTCTAGTATTTGGGCTTCTCGCTCAGGACGATATATTAAGCCCTTCTTAAATTGACCGATTTGTTTCGCCAAGTTAGCACGTGTATTTACAAGTTTGAGTAGCTCTCGGTCAATTGCATCTATCTCGTCACGAAGGTGTCTAAGTTGGTCAGCCATTAAGAATTAATTCCCTGTTTATAAGATTATTTAGCTAATACTGGAAGATACCGTACCATCAATACACCAGGAATTGCCATAATCTTATTAATTGTTTTCTGCGGTACTAGGCTATCCACATCGACCAGAGTGTATGCCATCTCGCCGCGAGATTTATTTCCCATATTATGAATATTAAGGCCAGCATTTGCCATATTAGTAGAAATTTGCCCTAACATATTAGGCACATTAGAGTTGGCTACTGCTATTCGATAAGGAGACTCACGCTCCATTGTTAAGTTTGGGAAATTAACAGTATTTGTGATATTCCCATTTTCTAAATAGTTCATTATTTGCCTTACAACCATTATTGCGCAGTTCTCTTCTGCTTCTAAGGTGGAGGCTCCTAAATGTGGCAAGGTGATCACCGCTTTATGACGCTGAAGTTTTTTACTAGGAAAGTCGCATACATAATATTTTATTTTTCCAGATTCAGCCCCTGAGAGCACTGCATTTTCATCCACGATACCTTCACGAGAGAAATTTAGTAAGATCGCGCCTTGCTTCATGGATTTGACACATTTTTCATTAATTAGAAGTCGTGTGGCATCTAGCAAAGGTACATGTAATGTTATGAAATCACTGTGCTGAAGTAAATTTACGATACTTGAAGCTTTTTTTACTTCTGATGATAGATTCCATGCTGCATCCACAGTTATTTCAGGATCATAGCCCATCACCTTCATGCCAAGACCGATAGCGGCATCTGCAACTAGTCGTCCTACAGCACCTAATCCGATAACTCCTAATGTACGTCCTGGCAATTCCATCCCAGAATACTGCTTTTTACCATCTTCTGCCAATTTGTGTAGTGTAGTGTTACTGCCTTGTAATCCTTCAGTGAAATGAATTGCAGGAATCAAATTACGAGCGGCTATTAACATACCTGCTAATACAAGCTCCTTCACCGCATTTGCATTTGCACCAGGGGCATTAAAAACAGGAATACCACGTAGACTCATTTTTCTTACTGGCACGTTGTTTGTTCCTGCGCCTGCTCTACCAATTGCCATTACACTTTTGGGAATATCCATTTTTAGCATATTATGCGAACGAACCAGAATTGCATCTGGTTCAGCAAAATTATTTCCTACGGTATAACGGTTACTAGGAAAGAGATTCAGGCCAAGCGAAGAGATCTGATTGAGTGTGTGGATATGAAATATTTTATTTGCTCGACTAGGCATGAGTACTCGCAAACTCCTTCATAAATTCTACTAAGGTAACAACTCCTTCAATTGGCATAGCATTGTAAATGGAAGCGCGCATTCCACCTACTGCACGATGGCCTTTCAATTGAAACATTCCATTCGCCTGGGCTTGTTTTAGAAATTCTTCATTTAATGCTTCATTCGTAAGAGTGAAGGGGACGTTCATACGTGAGCGATCAGATCTGTTTACAGGGCAATGATAGAAATCAGTTGTATCAATTAAGTCATATAATAATTTGGCTTTAGCAATGTTAATTTTTTCTATTGCTGCTACTCCTCCTTTTTTCTTTAGCCATTCGAATACTAGTCCAGTAACATACATGGCATAGGTAGGTGGTGTGTTATACATTGAAGTATTATCAGCATGAATTTTATAGTTATACATGCTTGGTGTA
>JAHELA010000113.1 GCA_024644425.1 Nitrosomonadaceae bacterium | reverse complement strand
GGTAACTATCAAGCGTATTAATCATTCCAGATGATTTGAGTGCGTGTACTTGTAGAACTGTACAGGTGTATCCATCTTTGCCAGCAAATGAATGTGTGGATATGCTTATCATAAAGAAGATAAAACAAACGCACCTGTTATTTTTTACTATTTTTTTCTTGCTACAACACGGGTGGCGGCTGACAGAACCTTTTGACACACATAGACTGTCACTATGCTCAGAGATACTGATCCACTACAAATGGACAGGAGGGGAGATCAGTATTATGTCTTAGATAAAACCGCCATTAGTCATAGATTCGATTAGGGCTTTAGTGTTTCCACCTGTCATATAAACTCTCCTTTTATATAACTAGCTTCAGAAAAATCCCCACGGCAACATGTTTTCTCGGTAACATTATTATACTTTTTCTGTATGCTGTATTTCAGGCTACTTATCTTGATCGTATCCATTATTGCGCACATGCCAGGATGTCTCTGCTTTGCTATTAGTCCTGCAACTAGTAGTTTATGCCTATAGTCTTGTAAAACAGATCCAGCAGTGACTAAGGCAGCACCTAAAGAAAAGTTTGTGATAGATACCCATTCGCTAAAGTTCTGCGAGTTAAACTTCATGAGGCCAATTAGTGCAGCAAGCAGATAAATTTTACCGATTACTTTCATAAATTTAACTGTTTCCTTTTCACCGAATAGAGTAACGGTCACGATACCAATAGCTGTTACAAGGTAAACGAAATCAAAAATGTTTTTAGCTGCATTAGTCGCAATAAGCATGCCGCTGTTTCCAAAAATTAATTTCGTTGAAAATCCATGAACTAGGGATATACCAAGAAATACTATGGCAAATATCCATGCCACAATAAATGTTAGATCGTCCTCTATACTATTTTTCAAGTTTTGCAGAACAAATTGTCGCCTGATCGGATGTACATCCAAAGTATCAATGGAAATTTGTCCTTCAGGGTGGTTCATGTTTCCTCCGTGTTATTAAAAATTTAAATTGCCTTATTTTTCAATACATTTTTATGCGAAATATGACAGCAAAATTAATCAACAATTTTTTTCCGACATAAAAGTACTTAGTCCTCAAGTTTCTTTATTTTTACTATAATTTCTGTGTTTATTCACTGATCTCTTTGTTAAAAGGGCAACGAAATATACGCTCATTCATATTAATTGTAAAGCACTGCTTTGTAATTATTCTTACATTCCATCTATATGATATTTAAGCTAATTATTTATGGAAATAATTCCAAATTAGTTGATTGTATTAAAGTAAATTTTTAAAGAGAAAGCTTTTGTTAAATTGCTACTATTATTGCTTGTTATGAGGCCATACAATTTTCCTATTCTGAAGATGAAAAAATGTCTGGCTGGATAGAGAACGGGTCAGGGGTAGTTAAGGTCCCTTATTACGGCACAAATTAGCCCGACTACTAAGCTGCTTGCGGCTAATAGAAACAAAACGATTTTCTAGCTAGCAAGCTAGTAATGTTTGTTATGAAATTTATTTAAATATTATTAAAATAGTAGAGCACTGTTGAAGTTTCAATTCTTTATCTTTTATGGAGGGGCTTAAAATGAATACCCTTAAAGAAAAATTGACCAAACGCGTTGCTGATTATGATCTCTGGGCACAGCGTCGACGTTATGGACCAGATGGGCATAACAATAAAAGCTTATGGGTGCTTGCTTGTATGGATGAGCGTTTACCTGTAGATGAAGCTCTTGGTATTCACGTGGATACTCCAGCTGGAGGAGGGGATGCGCACTGTTTTCGCAACGCAGGGGGGATCATTACTGACGATGCAATTCGATCAGCAATGTTGACATGTAATTTCTTTGGCACCAAGGAAATCGTCATTGTACAGCACACACAATGTGGCATGTTGTCAGCAAATGCGACTGATCTAGAAAAAATGTTACGTGACAAGGGGGTTGATACGGATAACATCAACTTAGACCCGACGCTACCGGAACAGAAGTTAGAAAAAGGTGCTTTTGCAAAATGGATCGGGATGATGGATGACGTTGACGAAACCTGTATAAAAACAGTAGAGGCATTCAAAAACCATCCCCTAATTCCAAAGGATGTGATTATCAGTGGTTGGATTTGGGAGGTTGAGACACGTAGATTGAGGGCACCAACACACGATGCTGAAAAACGGTCAAGAACCGATGTTACTGCAGCTCAATTCGGAGTAAAAGGGAAACAGCCATCTCGCTGGAGATAATAGTTTTAAGAAAAGATCACAAAGATGTGAATAATTGATATTTATATCTGTTTAGTCGAGTATTCGCTTTTTATCAGAAATAGAAACTCTATTTTATCTATGATATGCTTTTGTCATGAGACACTGGTAGGACACTCAGACACAGATAACCATAATAAAGAGTAATGTACCACAATAAACGAATCAGATTAAATCATTGATTGAATTGTTTTAGTTTGTTGTCAAGTGTTGTAGATTATTAATTACAGGGGACTCATAATCCCTTGGTCGTTAATTCGAGTCCAACCTGACCCACCAAATAAACAAATAGTTGCAGACTTATACATGTAGCTCCTAATTTACTTTTTAGTCCATGTAACTATGATGTAACCCTATTTTCTAAAAAATGGTTACTTCAATTTTGGTGTTTTTGAGGGTTTGGTAGCCAAGGTAGGGTATTGGAAAGCTCGTGAAAGTGGCTTAAAATCTCACGGACCTAATCGTCCATACCGGTTCGATTCCGGCCCCAGATACAATTTTGGCAAACCACAGATGAATATTGTAGAGGAAAGCTTTTATATAATTAAGGAGAAATCATATGGACGAAAGTAAACTCGAACAGACGCTCGTGCTTATTAAACCTGATGCACTTATGAATTCTTTAACAGGCTATATCCTTTCTACACTTTCAGAATTTCACACGGGATTGCATTTTTGCGGGGCCAAGGTTGTACATGTTAGTAAAATGACCGCCGCAGAACACTATGCCGAACATCGGGAAAAGAATTTTTTCCCCGCACTTTTGGAATATATCATGGGGCGTATCCATTATGCTGATGAACCATGGAAGCAAAGAGTGATTGCAATTGTTTATCAAGGCCCGGATGCAATAAGAAAAATACGATCTATTGTGGGTCCGACAAATCCCCTCGAAGCCAGGATGAAAAAGCCAGGATGTATCCGTGCCCTAGGAACAGTGGTTCCTCTCAAAGATGCTGAAGGCAATGTAATCGGCGAGCGTATGGACAATCTTATTCACGCTTCTGCAACAGATGATGACGCAGAACGAGAAATCAAGCTTTGGTTCAAACCGAGTGATATACCGCCGTTAATGCATGCTTATCCTTCGGAGTTTAGTGAGGACTTCTACTATTTGAAAGAGAACAAACTCTTTAAAACGTATGAACCAGATTGTATATGCATTTTTGCTCCTGGAGAAATTGTTTGGAAGTCTGATCTAGATACATTACAGCAACTAAGCAAAGGTAAGCCGTCATCAGGATCTCTTGAATCTGTTGTTGCTAAATATCTTATAAATGATGATCGGGTAGCTTAGCAGGTGATTTGCCTCTTTCGTTTAGGAATAATTGTATTTAGCTTACATAAAAATTACGCATCATTCCCATATCTTCATGTTCCAGGTTATGGCAATGGTAGAGGAATAGACCCTTATAATCTTCGAATGGTTTTAGGATTTTAATTTCTTCACCCGGCATTACCAATACCGTGTCTTTCCAACCACTAGTGATAAAGCCATCCTTTACAGTGGCATAGCTATCACTAGTGTCCTGAATCTTCAAAGTACGTGATAAGATTTTGAATTGTTGGCCGTGTAGATGGATCGGATGAGCCATTGACATCATCATGCCCATACCACCTCCCATCGATTTATTATCATGGGAAATTCTTATTTTTTGAATTGTGTTAATAGGAATCTTTTCAACACTCATTGCATCATACATTTCAAAAGACCTGCCATTTAGTTTTGGTGACATATGCTGCATATTTATGTCGATAGGTATAGGTTGATCTGGGTTGGACGCGGCTTGTTCAGTTAATTTACTCATCTTAACTAGTGTCTTAGGTAGCGCGGGTGAATCACTAACTTTTTTGTTAATACGAAATTTTATGATTGGGAAAGCTTCTCCCTGAGACAATCCACTCATCATCATGTCCATACCACCACCCATTCTTCTCCCACGATGCCGCCGCATACCACCATGCATATGCGATAGCATTACACCACTATATTCAAGGCTTCGCAGTTCCAGACTCGACCCGGTCTCCCGACCACTAAAATCAACCCACAAATCAACACGCTCAGCTGGTGCAAGCATGATGTATGGATAAGTTTCAGGTTTCTCTAGCAGTCCGCCATCGGTGCCAATAACGGTTAACGGTGTGCCGTCTTCCCAACCTAGTTTATAAATCCTTGAGTTTGACCCGTTGAGTACGCGCAACCGGTAAGCGTGGGTTTTTACTGGAATAGTGCTATTAGCTTTTCCATTGACGAGGATGATATTGCCAAGGAAACCCATCATACGTTCACGCATCCTGTATATGTATTGAAGTTGATTGCCAACTGTAAAGCGACGGTCTTGAATAATAATGGGAATATCGTATTCTCCACTTGGTATATCAAGTTTTCGCTCATACTCATCGGTAACTGTAATCAATCCAGCTAACCCACTATAAACTTGAGTAGCGGTCATTTCATGTGTGTGGGAATGATACCAATTCGTTCCTGCAGAGTTTTTTACCTCAAACTCATAAACATACTTTTCACCTTGGTTTATTTCGTACATCGGATGCCCATCCATTTTCTGCGGTACGTGCATTCCGTGCCAATGGATAATCGACGGTTCAGGAAGCTGATTATAAAACCATATCCTGACTTTCTGACCATGTATAAGATTCAGTATTGGCCCCAAGTAACCTGGCATAGTTTTCAAGGATGTTTTAGGGCCTTTCAGTAACTTACCGTAATATTTAAAAACACTAGTGTTGGCGCCCGACATAATGGGAATCTCAGCCACTTG
>JAHELA010000112.1 GCA_024644425.1 Nitrosomonadaceae bacterium | reverse complement strand
CTTCCAGGCTGCCAAACAAAGCAATGTAAAAAATGCTGCAAGTAAATCGTCAAACATCACTCCAAAACCGTTGCGCAACTTCTTATCATAATATCTGATTGGCTGGGGTTTAAATATGTCAAACAGACGGAATAACAAAAAAGCAAACGCCTGCCATACCAGCCCATCTGGAGTAAAAAATAACACCAGCAAAAAAGCAACAATTTCATCCCATACAATTCCACTATGGTCATGAATACCTAGTATCTTGCCAGTTATACTACAGCACCAAATACCGGCAATGAACATAACATCAATTAATAGTAAAAATTTAATTGGATCTAGGTTTTGATTAATTACCCAGAATAATGGGAATGCAACAAGCGTCCCTACGGTGCCCGGTGCTACTGGGCTTAGCCCTGCGCCTCCACCAAAAGCAATGAAAAAAGCAGGATGCTTCAACACAAATCTCATCCTAGGATTAGGGTATGGGCGTGCAATTTTTATCTGAGCCTCTGGCTCAGTCCCTAGTTCAGTTTTTATTTGGGGATCAGGAGGAATGAAAGTTGTCATAGCCTTTTCTTTCCAACGTTATTGGACTACCCATCTCATCTAGTACAACCAAGTTATTCCCTGTATCAATTGCGCCGATGCGTGTCAAAGAGATCTCAATTTCGCGGGAAAGAACTTCAATTTTATTGCGCTTATCTTTTGGTGCGGTAAAACAAAGCTCATAATCATCTCCCCCTGCTAACAAACAATTAATAGCGAGTGATTGGGGAAGATATTTTTTTAAGACTTTCGAGCAATTTATTTTATTTATTTTTATAACAGCAGAAACTTTAGATAATTCCACAATATGTCCCAAATCTGCCAACAAGCCGTCAGAAATATCAATGGCACTATGCGCCAAATCAATTAATCGTTGTCCAAGCTCAACCCGGGCATTTGGCATATGCAATGCGGGAGCACAAGCGGAAAACTCACTCGGCTCAAGCTTAATTTGATTCTGCTCGTGAGAAAGCGCGAGCGCTGCATCGCCTAATTGGCCTGATATCCAAATATCATCTCCTGGCTGTGCCCCGCCACGATGCAAAGCTCTCCCTTTTTCTACTTCACCAATAATCTGTACACAAATAGTAAGCGGGCCACATGTAGTATCCCCGCCGATAAGCGAAACTTTATGTAAGTTTGCAAGCTCGAGAAAACCACCTGCAAATGCCTCTAACCATTTCTCCTTGGTCTCAACTAAAGACTTTGGTAGTCCTAATGCTAGAGTAGCCCAACGTGGTATGGCCCCCATCGCCGCCATATCCGAAAGATTAACAGCAAGTGCTTTATATCCTAGTTTGTGTGGGTCAGCATTAGAAAAAAAATGTTGTCCAGATATCAGCATATCGGTGGAAATTGCCAGATCCATTCCAGCTGTCGGCCTAATTAACGCTGAATCATCTCCTATTCCCTGTACCACACTGGAATCAGAAAAAGTAAAAAAACTTCGGATGATTTCCGATTCGGAAAGCATTTCTAAAACCTGTAATTAATTGGTCAATAATGCCTGAAAATGTTCTGTTAATTTTTTAGTATATTCACTTCTAATCTAAAATGATGCTGCACATATTGTTGATACTATTTGTATTAATCTCATCTTGCCTCTTGGTATCCATTGTTTAATATTCAAACCTTGACATTAACATGTAAACTGACTTCCTCTGCACGCAATTGTATGGCTAATTTATCTAATACACCATTTACATACTTATAGCCGTCGGTTCCACCGTAAGCCTTAGCTAATTCCACCGCTTCATTGATAATTGCTCTATATGGTATTTCAAGATGACAAGTAAATTCATAAGTGCTAAGCAGCAAAATAGCAAGCTCTACCGGACTAAGTTCTTCGATAGGCCGGTCAAGACAAACTTGTAGGTGCGCTTTCAGTTCAGATAAATTTTTTAAGACGCCATGCATTAGATCTGAAAAATATTTTTCGTCTGTCCTGAGAAATTCTTTTTTCTCGTGTAATTGTTCTTCAATTTCTTCAATGGAACCCCCTGCCACACACAATTGATAAAGGCCTTGCATGGCCAGTTCCCGCGAATGTCGCCGTCGACCTTTCCGTATTAGTTTCGTGTCTAATTTAGTTTTTGTTTGAGTTGCAGATATTTTCTGTATCATTGGGCCACTTCATCAAGCTTTCTCAACAGATTAACCATTTCTATCGCTACTCGTCCAGTTTCAGCGCCCTTCTGACTCATGCGCTCTAATGCCTGATCGTCTGTATCGGTAGTAAGAATTCCGTTTGCGATCGGTATACCAGTATCAAGTTGAACTGCTGTTACGCCACCAATTGATTCTTTCGAAACAGCTTCAAAATGATAAGTGTCTCCTCGTATCACTGCTCCTAGTGCCACTAAAGCATCAAACTGATCTGTCAAAGCCATTTTTTGTAACGCCAAAGGAATCTCTAGTGCCCCTGGAACAGTAACTAACAGAATATTAGATGCCTGTACTCCATTTTTTTCTAGTTCTGCAGTACAACTTCCAAGTAATCCCTCACATACATCAATGTTATACCGGCTCATAACAATGCCAATATGTAATTCATTACCGTTTAAATTAGTTTCAAACTCAAGAATGTTATCGTAACGCGCCATATAATCCCCTAAAAATATTTATTAGAAGAATGAGAAGAAAAATGGAATTTTATTTTTGCTCTACATTCTCCGGAGCCAAGTATCCCGTAACCTTTAAACCAAAGCCAGCCATACTTGGCATTTTGCGTGGGATGGCCAACAATTTCATCTTGCTTACATTAAGATCTTTTAATATTTGTGCGCCGATACCATAGTTGCGCAAATCAGTTCTAGTAAGGTCATGCGGTTCAGATTTTGTCCTTGTGACACGTTTGATTAACTCTTCCGAACTTTCTTTACAATTTAGAAAAATGATAACTCCGCGCTCTGCGCTAGAAATTTCACGGAGCGTATCAGTTATGCTCCAAGAATGTGTATTATCATGCGTATCCAACAAATCAATAACAGATAATGGCTCATGTACTCGTACGAAGGTATCAATATTCGGATTAATTTTGCCTCTTATTAGAGCAAGATGAGTTGCATTTATAGTCTTATCAAGATAAGCGATAAGATGAAACTCACCATGAATTGTCTGAACGGGGCGTTCTGCCACACGTTTTATCAAACTTTCTGTTTGGCTGCGGTAATGAATAAGATCAGCGATCGCTCCGATTTTGAGTTGATGTTTTGTAGCAAACTCTATTAACCCTGGCAAACGTGCCATACTGCCATCATCATGAAGAATTTCACAAATTACAGAAGCAGGTGTAAGCCCTGCAAGATTTGCTAAATCACATCCTGCTTCAGTATGACCGGCCCTTACAAGTACCCCTCCATTTTGTGCCATTAATGGAAAGACGTGACCAGGCTGAACGATGTCTTCTGGCTTTGCGTCCGTTTTTGCAGCCACCCTTACTGTATGTGCGCGGTCAGCTGCAGAAATGCCAGTCGTTACACCAACTGCAGCTTCTATTGATTGAGTAAAATTTGTTCCTAATGGGGAACGATTGGTGGATGCAGAAACCATCAAGGGCAGATTAAGTTGACGACAATGTTGTTCGGTTAACGTAAGGCAAACTAATCCTCGACCATGTGTTGCCATAAAATTTATTGCTTCTGGCGTGACAAAATCTGCCGCTAAAACCAAGTCACCTTCGTTCTCACGATTTTCTTCATCAACCAGGATTACCATTTTTCCTATCTTGATGTCATCTATGATTTCTTGTGTGGGGCTTATAATCATATGGCTAAAAAGCTAAATTAAATAATATTAAATGTAGCACGAAGAACTTACTTCGGGGTTGTTATAATTTGTGCAAGGTATCGTGCCAGCAAATCCACTTCTAAATTTACTTTCATATCAGCCTTTAAACACTGCAACGTGGTCATTTTTAGCGTGTGAGGAACAAGATTAACTTTAAAGCTATTTTCTTCGATTGAGTTTACGGTTAAGCTCACCCCATTTACTGCAATTGAGCCTTTTTTTACTATGTACTTTAACAGAGAACCTGGCGCTTTTATTGCTAATGAGCGACTTTCTCCATCCTGTTCAAGCATATCCACTTTTCCTATTCCATCTACATGTCCGCTTACTAAATGACCATTTATTCTGTCTGAAAGTCGCATTGCCTTTTCCAGATTTACTCTTTGGCCAAGTATTTCCAATCCGTGAGTACAAGCTAGAGTTTCTCGTGATACCTCCATAGTTAACATACGATCATCTACAGCAATGATGGTAAGACATACGCCATTTGTTGCAATACTGTCTCCAATTTGGACATCGCTCAAATCTAGCTTGCTCGTCAAAATTTTTATGCGCAAACCGCTTTTTAAAGGCGTAATTTCTTTTATTTTACCAACCGCTTGGATTATTCCAGTAAACATTAGTTTTTTTCCAGATCAAATACAAATATTAATTATTTTAATGTTGATTCGTTTTGTAGTGCGCTATCTCCACAGCTTATACTAGAAAAATGTTGCTATCTTTATTCAGGATTTTATCTGTCCCAACAATAATCAGTTTATAGTTTTAATGAGGATATCACGAAGAGTTTTAAATCTAGAGTAGAATTCAATAGCTCCATCTCTTTTAATATAGCGCTATGCGACAAATTGCCGCATAGCCAGAATTTATAATATAAGCTAATGTTAGATTTAAATAAAATACATGCAATTTTTTATGTGCTTTTGAAATGTTCAATGATCTCAGCCAAACCCCGCTAAGTAAAAACTTGCAGCGCCTGCTTCTGCTAAGAACTATCGCCATTATCGTACAATGCGTTACATTTGCATCTGTACATAGGGCGCTTGAAATGCCATTACCTTGGACAGAAATGTTTATGGTAGTAATCTTTCTGGCGGCAGTAAATTTTGTAACCTGGTTACGATTGCAGCGAAACTGGCCTGTATCAAACATAGAATTTTTTGCGCAAATTCTTATTGATGTACTTGCTTTGAGTGCATTATTGTACTTCAGTGGCGGCTCGACAAACCCATTTGTTTC
>JAHELA010000111.1 GCA_024644425.1 Nitrosomonadaceae bacterium | reverse complement strand
TTTCTCCTGATAATCCAATATGAGTCATTGAACCGTTTTGAATTTATATATGTAATGAACGCCCATCTACACCTAGTGCTGCTTCGTGTAATGCTTCTGATAAGGAAGGATGCGCATGTACAATACGGGCAATATCTTCACTGCTTGCAGAAAATTCCATTGCTACAACAGCTTCCGAAATCATCTCTGATACATATGGACCAATCATATGAACACCTAGAATACGATCTGTATTAGCGTCCGCAAGAACTTTCACGAATCCGCTAGTTTCACCCAATGCTCTCGCTCTTCCATTCGCCATAAAGGGAAATTGGCCAGATTTATATTTTCTTCCAGCAGCTTTCAGTTCTTTCTCAGTCTTACCCACCCAGGCAATCTCTGGCGACGTATAAATTACCCAAGGGATAGTATCAAGATTTACTTTCGTAAGCTCGCTTATCTGTTGTTCTGCTACTTTTGCAATTAATTCTGCTACTGCTACTCCCTCCTCTGAAGCCTTGTGCGCCAACATTGGCCCACGCACTACATCACCAACAGCATACACATTTTGCAAATTAGTACGGCAATAGCTATCAACTTCTATGCGGCCACCATCATCTATTTTTAGTCCAACATTTTCTGCGCCCAAATCGGCAGTATTTGGAACACGACCAATTGACACTATCAGCTTGTCAACTTCTAGTGTTTGCTCTTTAGCTTGAGGGTCTTGATATTTCACCGTGATAGTTTTTTTTATGGTTTTAATCTCGGTAAGTTGAATACCAAGAAATATATTTATCCCTAATTGTTTAGTAAAAACTTTTTGCGCCTCTTTCGCTACTTGTTCATCAGCTACTGAAAGAAACTCTGGTAGCGCCTCAAGAATGGTAACCTCTGAGCCTAATCTTCGCCAAACACTAGCCATTTCTAAACCAATCACCCCTGCACCAATAATACCAAGACGCTTCGGCACTTCAGCCAATGCCAAAGCCCCTTCATTGTCCAGGATAAGCTCATTGTCTACAGCCGCCAACGACAACTGGCGTGGAGTTGAGCCAGTAGCAATTATGATGTGCCTTGCCTCAATAGTTTCATCTTTGTTGTCATTATTAATATTAACTTTCCAAGGTTCATTGCCATTTTTATTTTTAACTAATGTTGCCTTCCCATGTATTGAACTAACTTTATTTTTCTTAAACAACATGGCAATCCCACTAGTAAATGCCATAACAATTTTATCTTTTCGGGAAATCATTGTAGGAATATCTACTGATAGACCATCCACCTTGATTCCATGCTCAGAATATTTATGTGCAACACGCTCATAATTCTCAGAGGATTCCAGTAGCGCCTTAGAGGGAATACAGCCTACATTGAGGCAAGTACCACCAAGGCTTGCTTTACCCTGAGAATTCTTCCACTCATCAATACAAGCCGTATTAAGACCCAGTTGTGCGCATCGGATTGCAGCCACATAGCCCCCTGGACCACCACCAATTACTACCACATCATAGGACTCTATCATTTTAATTTCTTAGAATAATTTAATGATTAATATTAGATGTTAGATATAACGCATTGTTATATAGTACTTAAGAATGGCTCTTTAAGCTTCCAGTAGCGGACTCATTGGGTTTTCAAGGGCCTCTTTCATCGCTACCAGAGAAAGCACTGCTTCACGTCCATCAATAATACGGTGGTCATAAGATAGTGCTAAATAGTTAATAGGCCGAATAACTACCTGGCCATTCTCAGCTACCGGGCGCTCCTTAATTGCATGAACTCCTAAAATTGCACTTTGTGGTGGATTGATAATAGGAGTTGATAACATTGAACCAAATACACCACCATTAGTAATAGAAAAAGTTCCTCCTGTTAACTCCTCGATTGTAAGTTTACCTTCTCGGGCACGGTTACTAAAATCCGTAATTTGTTTTTCAATATCAGCCTGAGACAAGCGATCTGCATCACGAATAATAGGCACTACTAAACCCCGTGGACTACCTACCGCAATACCTATATCGTAATAACCATGATAAATAATATCATCGCCATCTACTGAAGCGTTGACGATAGGGAATTTTTTTAGTGCCGCTACCACCGCCTTAACAAAGAATGAGGTGAAACCAAGCTTTACTCCATGCTCTTTCTCAAATTTCTCCTTATAGCGGGAACGAAAGTCTATTATTGCCTGCATATTAACTTCATTAAATGTTGTAAGTATTGCTGCGGTCGATTGTGATTGCACCAACCGCTCGGCTATACGTAAACGTAACCTGGACATAGGTACTCGTTGCTCTGAACGACTACCTTCTGATGGAGAATCTGAATCTGATGATATTCTCGATGTGGATTTAGATTGTACGTGTTCTATAACGTCTTCCTTTGTAATGCGTCCCCCACGGCCAGTACCACTAATGGTACCAATTTCATTGGCCTTGATATTTTTCTCTGCCGCCATCCTTTTAGCTGCAGGAAGCATAGTAGGTTTAACTGTAGCTACAGATTTCTTATCTGAGGATACAATCTTTTTAGTAGGAGCAGCGACAGTAGGTTTAACTGTGGCTACGGATTTCTTATCTGAGGATACAATCTTTTTAGCAGGAGTAGCGACAGCGGTAACCTTGGTGTCTATAGTAGCAATAAGTTCACTACTAACTACAGTAGCCCCATCATCCTTGATAATTTCTGTTAACATGCCGGTTGCTGGGGCTGGCAACTCTAGCACCACTTTATCAGTCTCAATATCAATCAAATTTTCATCACGCTTAACAAATTCTCCCTGCTTCTTGTGCCAAGAAACTAGGGTAGCCTCTGCTACCGACTCAGATAAAACAGGAACTTTAACTTCAACTAGCATCCCTCTTCCTTTAAATTAAATTCTCTCACGAAATGCTGCTACAACTAGTTCACGCTGTTGAAAATTATGTTTTGCTAAATACCCTACGGCAGGTGATGCTGAAGATGGGCGCAATGCATAACCAAGAGTCTGATTAAGACCTAAATGTCGTACTAAATAATGCTGAATACGATGCCAAGCACCCTGGTTTCCTGGTTCTTCCTGGCACCAAATTACATCATTAGCCTGATCATAACGATCGACTTCAGCTTGAAAGTCATCATGAGGAAATGGATATAGTTGCTCTATTCGGATGATTGCAATATCTGTAATTTTTTGTTCCTTTCGATAAGCTAACAAATCATAATAGACCCTACCACAGCAAGCTATAATACGCCGCACTTTTTTAGGGTTTAGTTTTTCCACTTCAGAAATTACGGGTTGAAATTTTCCGTTAGCCAGATCTTCCAACTTTGAAACCGACTCCTTCCGACGCAGCATGCTTTTTGGGCTCATGATTATCAGTGGCTTGCGTATAGGACGAATCATTTGACGTCGCAACAAATGAAACATCTGTGCTGGATTAGACGGTACACAAACCTGAATATTGTATTCAGCGCATAATTGCAGATAACGCTCAAGCCTTGCAGATGAGTGTTCCGGTCCTTGTCCCTCGTAACCATGCGGAAGCATCATTACCAAACCACATAATCTTCCCCACTTAGCCTCACCAGATGCTATAAACTGATCAATCACAACCTGAGCACCATTTGCAAAATCACCAAATTGTGCCTCCCATACTACAAGTTCATTCGGCTCAGCTGTAGTATAACCATATTCAAAAGCTAGTACGGCTTCCTCTGATAACATTGAGTCGATTATCCCAAAATTCGGTTGTTCTGGCGCGATATGGCGGAGTGGAACATAAACATTTTCTCCCCATTGTTTCCGATTCTGATCATGTAAAACTGCATGACGATGAAAAAAAGTCCCGCGCGCTGAATCTTGTCCTGATATCCGTACTGGAATTCCATCGTTTAACAGCGCCGCATATGCTAGATTCTCAGCCATACCCCAATCTAAGAATAGCTCACCTAAACCCATCAAACGGCGATCCTCAATAATTTTTTTCACTCGAGGATGCAGTTTGAAATTTTCAGGGATATCAGTAAGCCGCTCAGCTAAGAACTTTAATTTTGTCATCGATAATCCGGTCTTCACCTTCTGGTTCCATTTGCTTGGCTTCAAAAATGGCGCCCAGTCAACTGCTCTCGCTGTTTTTTGCCCATAGCATACGCTCTTATTTGGGTTATGCCCCGCATCCATCTCATCGCGGTAATTCTTGAGCATATCTTCAGCCTCACCTGTTGCAATAGCTCCCTCAATTTCTAGTTTGTCAGCATAAAGTTTACGTGTACCGGGATGTTTGTTAATAATCTTGTACATCAATGGTTGTGTAACCATCGGATCATCCTGCTCATTGTGACCAAGACGACGAAAACAAACCATATCGATCACCACATCTTTATGAAACTGCATCCGAAAATCAAGCGCTATCTCACTAACCATTACTACTGCCTCAGGATCATCACCATTGACATGAAATATCGGCGCCTCAACCATTTTCGATACCTCTGTACAATAAAGCGTAGAACGTGCATCTCGCGGGTCTGAAGTAGTAAATCCAATCTGATTATTGATAATGATATGTACCGTGCCGCCAGTTCCATATCCTCTAGTTTGGGATAAATTCAGCGACTCCATTACCACGCCCTGACCAGAAAAAGCAGCATCTCCGTGCAGCAATACTGGCAACACTAAATTCCCTTGCTTATCTAAAAGTTCATGCTGTCGGGCACGCACTGAACCTTCTATAACAGGATTGACAATTTCAAGATGGGACGGATTAAAAGCAAGTGTCGTCCGCATAACCCCGCCTAGAGTTGATATCGAGGAAGAAAATCCTTGATGATATTTTACATCTCCTGCAGTTAGTTCCTGTGCATGTTTGCCCTCAAATTCCTGGAATAAATTTGAAGGCATTTTTCCTAAGATATTTACTAAGACATTAAGTCGTGCACGATGCGCCATGCCAATAACCACTTCTTGCACTCCCTTTCGACCCGCACGCTGTAATAAATTGTCTAATAATGGAATTAGGCTTTCACCACCCTCGCCAGAAAAACGCTTCTGTCCTACATAGCGAGTATGTAAATATTTTTCTAGTCCCTCTGCTGCGCTAAGGCGTTCTAGAATATGGCGCTTATATTTAGTGGAAAAGTCAGGTTGTGC
>JAHELA010000110.1 GCA_024644425.1 Nitrosomonadaceae bacterium | reverse complement strand
TTGCGCTTGGTCATCCTCTTGGCGCAACCGGTGCCATACGTGTTGCTACGCTACTCCACGGTTTACGAAGACATAAACAAAAATACGGCATGGTTACCATGTGTATTGGAACAGGTATGGGTGCAGCAAGTGTATTTGAAGCACTATGAACTTAATCCTTGCCGATCCGTCATATCATTATCAAATCTACGTGGACAGAGATTACTTAAGTATGTATAGTAGAGTGCTTCTTTGCCTAGGCTCCACCTACGCATAGCTATCCCGTAATCATTAGCTACATGCAAAACGATGGAACGGTAATATAGCAAGACGTAAAAAATTATGGAATGTGGCAAATTGTCGCACCCGAAGATGTAAGTAAGGCATAAGATTTAACAATGGTAATGGTAGTAATAGAATAGCGCATACAGTTTTTTTGCGCAGTAACTAATATTTAATGGAGGGAAATATGAACAAGGTAGTACAACTCGTTATTGGTTTCGGATTATTTTGTATCGGTGCCACGCAAGTTATGGCAAATGCACCTGCCGGTACACCTCGAGTAACACAAGAATTGGTAGCTCCGCCTTTTGTACCAAAGCATGATCAGATGGACATGAGCAAACCTAAAGTTGTAGCGGTACGCCTTGTTACCGAAGAAAAATTGATGAAAGCCGATGCAAATGCAAGTTATTGGGCTCTGACGTTTAATGGTTCGGTACCCGCTCCACTAATCATATTACGTGAAGGAGATTGGCTCGAATTAACGCTAGTTAATCCAAAGACCAATACGATGCCGCATAATCTTGACTTCCATGCTGCAACGGGTGCACTAGGTGGTGCAGGCTTAAATAAAGTAGCCCCAGGCGAAGAAGTAGTGCTGACCTGGAAAGCAATTAAGCCCGGCGTGTTTGTATACCACTGTGCTCCAGGTGGAACGATGATTCCTTTCCATACTATCTCTGGGATGAATGGCGCTATCATGGTGCTTCCTCGGGGTGGCTTAAAAGATGCCAAGGGCAAACATTGGCATTATGATCGAGCCTATTACATTGGTGAACAAGATCTTTATTTGCCCAAGGATAAAGATGGTAAGTACAAAAAATATAGCCAACCTCTCGAAGGTATGGCAGACATGCTAGAAGCTTCAAAGGGACTCGTTCCAACCCACGTCGTTTTCAATGGTACCGCTGGCGCACTAACGGGTGACAATGCACTCAAGGCAAAAGTAGGCGAAAAAGTACTTTTCATTCACTCTCAAGCTAACCGTGACTCCAGGCCACATCTGATCGGTGGTCATGCCGACTTAGTTTGGCAAGGAGGTTCATTTAGTGATACACCAGATACAGGTTATGAAACCTGGTTCGTTCCTGGTGGTTCCGCCGTTGCTGCCGGGTACGAATTTATGCAACCTGGATTGTATGTGTACCTCAGTCATAACCTAATTGAAGCAGTACTGCTAGGCGCAGCTGCTCATATGAACGTTGAAGGCAAATGGAACAATGAACTTATGGAACAAACTAAAAAACCAGGCCCTATAACTAAATAAAAAAGCATAAGAATCCTTCAATTGTATCAGAGCGGCTTCAGCCATATGGTTGAAGCCGCTTTTTTTGATATGACACCAATTTACATTTATGATTTAACTCAGCCAAATGCAACCAAACCGAATTAAAATATAAAAATGAATTATTTATTCAGGCCTAGATAACATGGCATTTCGTCATAAAATACTATCCATTGTAAAAGCTTTAGGCGGGTTCTCAATAGCACAAGCATTAACTAAGCAGGGATTACAAGTGCTTTGTTATCACGGTATATCACTACATGATGAACACTGCTTTCAACCAAAACTGTTTATGCACGAAAATACCTTTCAAGAACGTATGGCCTATCTCGATAAACATGGTTATGCTGTTCTTCCGCTTAGTACAGCATTGACGCATATGAATCAGAAAACGTTGCCACCAAAAACAGTGGTTATAACGTTTGATGATGGTTGGCTTGGAATTGGTACAAAAGCAGTTCCAATACTAAAAAAATATGGATTCCCCTCGACTTTGTATGTAACAACTAAAGACGTATTAAATGAAACACCAGTATTTGACGTTGCGCTACGGTATCTGCTATGGAAAGGCAAAAATAGAACTATTTACTTAAACTCCATTATAAACTCCACTAAACTAAGTTCCAATTCTGTTGATCTAAGTACACACAATGAAAGAGAACGTGCGGCATGTTTTATTAGCGAAAACTGTAGAAATTATGATTACTACAGTAAACAAGCTTTACTTCTTCAGCTCGCGAGAGAATTAGGCGTTAATCTAAATTCAGATGAGGACATACCACTTTTTCGCCTGATGACCATGGAGCAGCTAGCACAGCTTCCCTCTGAAGGCATGGATTTGCAACTACATACACATTGCCACCGTCTACCTAGAGATAACCAAAAAGATATGGAAAGTGAGATCACAAAGAACCGTACAGTTCTTGAACGAATTGTTAGCGGGCCACTGCAGCATCTTTGCTACCCTAGCGGCAAATTCCATCCCTTACAGTTTCCCTGGTTGAAAAAATTAGGGATTGAAAGTGCTACTACCTGTCTGTCTGGATTTAACTACACAAGCACAGAACGCTTAGCATTGCGCCGTTTTCTGGACGGCGAAAACATAACACAGTTAGAGTTTGAAGCGGAGTTATCTGGTTTTCTTGAACTTATGAGAAAGCTGAGGCAAATCTTAAGTGTAAATTAAGTAGCTAATCATATTTATTGCATTAATCTCTTTGTCGAGAATTTATTTCTTGGGGCCCTACTTATCCCTCCTATACTTTAAAGGAATCGGTTTACGATCCTGCATCTTCTGTATTTTCATCTAAATCTTCTGTATTTTCATCTAAATCTTCTGTATTTTCATCTAATTTACCGTCCCACTTTCCTGCTTTTTTTAGCTTATTTCTAAGACCGGTCAATGGGAAACCCAACTCGTAGGCTTTTTTTGCATAAATGACTGACTTTCCATAATCCTTTTTTTTCAGATATAGCAAACCAAGATTGTAGTTGATATTGGCATTTTCTGGTTGCAATCTAACAGCTTCATGATACTGCTCTATGGCTTCATCTGATCTTCCCTTAAGCTTTAGTAAATAGTTTGCGTATATCATGCGTACAATACCATCCCCTGGCTTGAACCGAATAGCACGATCAAAAAAACATTCAACTGAATATTGTGACCCTAAAGGGCGTACATCCTTCTCTCTTAAGGAAAGTTTAGTCATTGCTTGAAGTGCCGGATAATGATTTGGGAAGACCACCAAGGTGTAACTGATCTCGCCCCCAACAAAAGCATCATTACCGCTTTCTAGCTGCCTTACGTTTTCCGTGAAGTGCTGACTTTCCACTAAATTCAATTGTTCTTGTGTAGCGGTTCTATAATCAAAAGGGCCAAAGTGTTCCCCATATGAGCGCAATGCCCCACAAGGAGTTGCTTTGGCCTGAAGATTGATTGGTACTACCAAAACTATCAATAGTGCGATGCCAGACAAGGTTTTCATAGCGTTTTATTTTAAGTAGTACAGTACATTTAACATATAAATCCTAATATAGGATAATGCTATTAAATATGAAATTCTGTGAAAGAAATCACAAAATTGCTTATCTTTTGTAGATTATATGAACCTTTCCTAATTACATGGATAGTAGGTAGGAATGTTTATAACTCCCCGGTCAAGCTATTAAAAAGCCCTGTTAGCTCTTTCGATTTTGATCTTCGGGAATTTTCCAGTACTTTTTCCATTGATGCAATTGGAGCATTGTTTTCCTTTATCAATTCCAGAAAATGGAGCAACTTATGCATAATACCATCCTTTGAATCTAGAGGAGCAATTGTATTAATGCCCATATTTTTCAATGTCATAGCAGTGTCTCCCATCGGATCAGTCATTGCAAATATGGGTCGGCGAGCACGTAAATACTCATAAAGTTTTGCTGGTATCTGATTATTGCAGTTAGATGCTTGAAGAATTAACAAACCGTCCGCTGTCAACATTTCAGCCAAAGCAGCTTTATAGGATATAGATGGGGCTAACAAAACGATTTCTCCTATGCCGTACTTACTAATAAGCTGTAAAAGATAACTATCGTGCTCTGTGGCGCGAAGAATTATCTTAAGATTTGTAGGTGACACCACTCCCTGCTGATATAAAGCTGTTACAGCTTCGAAAAATGGGACAGGGTCTCGCTCAGAAGGATAAATAACCCCGCTATGTATCAACACAATTTGCTTGTTTTTATCTTTCTCTACTGTAACGCCTGCTTCAGCCGTCGCAAAACTTTCCTCATCATATCCATTTTTAATCAGGCAGAACTTCGAAGTAGGAGTTTGTGGAAATCTTTCTGTATAAACTTTTATAGCCCCTGGCGTAGTTAAAACTACCTGAGAGCAATGATCAATGGTTTTTCTTTCGATCCATTGATATGTACGACGAGTCAGCGGATCAAATGGATAGACTTCATCAGTCATTGGGTCCCTGAAATCCGCCACCCAAGAAACTCCTGTTAGGCGGCAAAGACTGAGTCCAATTAAATGAGCTGTTGCAATTGGATAAGTTGACCAGATGATGTCTGGCCTATATTTTTTGATCAAGTATAAGCCTAAAGGAACCGCTCCAAACCACCAAGAAACCCAACGATCTGGTAACGACATAAAACTTGGGTAACGTCCCATAAACGATAAATGCCTAGAAGTATCTAGAGCAAAAGATCGATGGGTTAACTGATTTGATGCTTCTTCGATTTGGTCATTACCAATGCTTGGATATGCCCTTGGATGCGCCGTTAACACAATGGGTTCCCAACCAAATTCTGGTAAATATTTAGAAAATTTCAGTGTGCGTTGGATCCCACTACTCCCACGTAATGGTGGATAGTGGAATGCAATCATTAAAACGCGCTTTACCATGACTGAACCCATTCTCTCGTCCAACAAGAAACTTGGTCACGCCACTCTTGCCGAGAAAATGTATGATCAGCTTCAGGAATATTAGAGCACTTCACGTTTGGAGACTCCAATAATTGTTGCCATTTGCGTGATGTTTTTACTAAATCTGTAAACTCCTGGGCCGTAAGATCATCTCCGCTTGTAATTAGTAGCACCTTTCCCTCAAAGCGCTTAAATCCGTTAAACATCTTTTC
>JAHELA010000109.1:2993-5170 GCA_024644425.1 Nitrosomonadaceae bacterium | reverse complement strand
GCATGCTTAATCTCTTGGCGTTCAAAGAAGCGCATACCACCATATACGCGGTAAGCTAACGATGCATTAAACAAAGCATGCTCTAACACGCGTGATTGTGCATTAGAACGGTATAGTAGTGCTATCTGAGATAACTCTACCCCCTCAGCATTCAATGATTCAACCTCATCAACTATGAACGCTGCTTCATCAAAATCAGTTGGTGCGTTATACACCCTCAACAGCTCGCCATGACCTTCTGAAGTCCATAGATTTTTGTCCAAGCGCCCACTGTTATTACGTATCAATGCATTAGCAGCATCCAAGATGTTACCGTGTGAGCGGTAGTTTTGTTCCAATTTAACAATTTCTGAGATACGAAAATCGTGTTCAAAATCTTTCATATTACCGGTATTAGCACCACGAAATGCATAAATGCTTTGATCATCATCGCCAACCACAAATACAGCCGTTTCTTTACCGGCAAGCAACTTAAGCCATTTGTATTGCAACCGGCTGGTATCTTGAAACTCATCTACTAGAACGTGGCTGAAACGATTACTATAGTGGTTCCGCAATATTTCATTGTGAGTAAGTAATTCATAACTACGTAGTAATAGCTCAGCAAAATCTACTACCTCTTCCTTATCACATTGCTGCTCATAAATTGAATAGAACTCAACCATTTTACGAGTGAAATTATCATTAGATTCGACATAAGACGCTCGTAGTCCATCTTCTTTAGCGCTATTGATAAACCATTGAACCTGACGTGGCGGAAATTTTACATCGTCCGCTCCAATATTTTTTAGAATTCTCTTAATAACTGCTAACTGATCAGCAGAATCAAGAATCTGAAAAGCTTTCGGCAATCTGGCATCTTGGTAATGAGCGCGCAACATACGATTACATAGGCCATGAAAAGTACCAATCCACATACCACGCGTATCAATTGGCAGCATAGTAGAAACACGCGTTAGCATTTCTTTTGCCGCTTTATTTGTAAAAGTAACAGCTATTATGCTGTGAGGACTTACTTGCCTTGACTGGATTAAATATACAATTCTAGTAGTGAGTACTCGTGTTTTACCACTACCCGCACCTGCCAGCACTAGAACCGACTGATGTGGCAAAGTAACTGCTTTGAGCTGTTCAGTATTAAGGTCAGAAAGAAGAAAAGACATTGGAGGAATGTTATTTCCGTATTAAATCCCAGCAGAAATTATACGATCTTCTCCAACGATGTAAAAAACAAATTTAAATTGCTTAAACCTGACCAAAGAAGCCCGCATTACAATTTACTTCCTGTTCCCTTTTGCTACCAAATTAAGAATCAATGGTGTCAAAATTAGCTCTATCGCCAACCCCATTTTTCCTCCAGGAACAACTATAGTGTTAGGACGCGACATAAATGAATCGTGGATCATGGAAAGCAAATAGGGAAAATCCACACTTTTAGAATCTCGAAAGCGAATAACGAAATAACTCTCATCCAATACTGGAATTTCTCGAGCAACGAATGGGTTAGATGTATCGACAGTCGGTACTCTCTGAAAGTTTATATGAGTACGTGAAAACTGAGGTGTAATGTAATGCACGTAATCGTGCATGCGTCGCAAAATAGTATGTGTTACTGCCTCTACTGAGTAACCACGCGCATTCATATCTCGATGAATTTTCTGTATCCATTCTAAATTAACAATTGGAACAACACCTACCAGTAAATCTACATACTTGGCCACATCCGCTGTTTCGCTCTTTACACCGCCATGTAGACCCTCATAAAATAACATATCTGAGCCACGGGCAATCGATGTCCAAGGGGTAAAAGTGCCAGCTTTCTGCTTGTATGGCGCGGCTTCCTCGTCATTATGTAAATAAAGACGGGTCTTCCCGCTACCGCTCTTACCATATTCCTTAAATAACATTTCGAGTTTCTCGAATTCATTAGCCTCAGGACCGAAATGACTGATTGGACGACCATGTGTTTTCTCAGACTTTGTTACAGCCTTTTTCATCGCATCACGGTCATAGCGATGAAAACTGTCACCCTCGACTACAGCAACATTTATTTTTTCGCGACGAAAGATATGCTCAAAGCTATTTTTAACCGTTGAGGTACCAGCACCAGACGATCCTGTAACAGCAATAACAGGGTGTTTTTTTGACATGCAAGATTTCTCCTGAAACAGTATTAA
>JAHELA010000109.1:0-2893 GCA_024644425.1 Nitrosomonadaceae bacterium | reverse complement strand
TAGGATCTCTAACGTTATAATTACTCCCTTATTGGTGACGAAGTTTATGCAAGAAAAATATAACCCTCAGAAAATTGAACTAAGTGCTCAGAGATACTGGGCTGGAGCTGCTGCATTTAGAGCATCTGAAATCCCGGGTAAACAAAAGTATTACTGTCTATCAATGTTCCCCTACCCATCAGGAAAGCTGCACATGGGGCATGTGCGAAATTACACCATTGGCGACCTGCTTTCACGTTATCACCGCATGCAAGGTCTCAATGTACTGCAACCCATGGGCTGGGATGCTTTTGGTCTACCCGCTGAGAATGCAGCAATGCAAAATAAGGTGCCTCCCGCACAGTGGACTTATGACAACATTGCCTACATGCGTAAACAGTTACAGAGCTTAGGATTAGCTATAGATTGGGATCGGGAGCTTGCTACTTGTAATCCTAATTACTATCGTTGGAATCAATGGCTATTTTTACGAATGTTGGAAAAAGGTATTGCTTACAAAAAAACCCAAGTAGTGAACTGGGATCCAGTGGACCATACAGTTTTGGCTAACGAACAAGTAATAGACGGACGCGGTTGGCGTACTGGAGCATTGATTGAAAAACGTGAAATTCCAGGCTATTACCTCGGAATTACACAATATGCTGATAAATTACTTAGTGATCTCAATAAGCTACCTGGTTGGCCAGAACGTGTAAAAACTATGCAGATCAATTGGATAGGTAAAAGTTTTGGTGTAAATGTAATATTTCCCGCTGATTCTGAATCTAACACCCCTCAAGCTTTAAAAGTTTTTACTACCCGTGCTGATACTTTACTAGGTGCAACTTATGTAGCAGTTGCAGCAGAACACCCAATCGCGCTCTATGCAGCAAAACACGACCGTGATCTTGCTATATTCATAGAAGAGTGTAGGCACAATGCAACTATGGAAGCAGAGTTATCCATTCAGGAAAAGAAAGGCGTGAATACTGGGTTATTTGTTATTCATCCATTAAATGGTTCAAAAATACCAGTATGGATTGCTAATTATGTGTTGATGGGTTATGGAGAAGGGGCGGTAATGGCAGTTCCTGCACACGACGAACGTGATTTCGAATTTGCAAAAAAATATAGCTTGCCAATTAAACAAGTTATTACAGCACCAACTGGATCTCCATCAAACCCAGATTTTGAGTTCAGTATGGAACAATGGAAAGACTGGTACAGCTCTAAGAACGGTGTATGCACAAATTGTGGTAAATATGATGGCCTAAATTTTCAAGCAGCAGTTGATGCTATCGCGTCTGATTTATCTGCCTTGGGTTTCGGAGAAAAGAAAGTGCAATTCCGTCTGCGTGATTGGGGTATTTCTCGTCAACGTTATTGGGGATGCCCAATTCCCCTTGTTCACTGCGATTCTTGTGGAATCGTACCAGTACCAGATGAACAGCTCCCAATAGTTCTCCCAGAAAATTTGTTGCCGGATGGCTCAGGTAACCCACTAGCAAAAACACCATCATTTTACAAATGTGACTGTCCGCAGTGCGGCAAAATTGCAAGACGTGAGACGGATACTATGGATACTTTTGTCGATTCTTCCTGGTATTACATTCGCTATGCTTGTTCTGACCAAGACAAAGCCGTGACTGATGAACGTACAAATTATTGGCTGCCCGTAGATCAATATATAGGTGGAATTGAGCACGCTATTTTACACCTACTGTATTCACGTTTCTGGAGCAAAGTAATGCATAGCCTTAAATTAGTAAAATTTGATGAGCCTTTCACAAACTTGCTTACACAAGGTATGGTACTAAATGAAATTTTCTTTAGAAAAACGAAAACTGGGCGTATTACTTACTTTAATCCAGTCGATGTTCAAATTTACACTGACGAACAAGGAAAACATATTGGTGGAACTCTACGGACTGATAACCAACCTGTTGAATTTGGAGGCGTTGGCACTATGTCAAAGTCTAAGAATAATGGTATTGACCCACAAAAACTTGTAGAAAAATATGGTGCAGACACAGCACGACTATTCATATTGTTTGCTAGTCCTCCTGAACAAACACTTGAATGGGCGGATACTGGAGTAGAAGGTGCATTCCGTTTTCTGAATCGGCTGTGGAAACAAGTGTACAACCACCTACAGCTTGGAACGATTGAAACTAAAACCAAAAATAAACTTTCTGCTGAGCTAAAATCCCTTCGCTACCAATTGCATCATACTATTGCAAAAGTAAGTGACGACTTTGGAAGACGCCACTCTTTTAATACTGCTATAGCTTCTATAATGGAATTAATGAATGCTCTGGCAAAAGTTCATGGCTCTAATGCGACCTCCCGTAGCCTAGTACAAGAAGTATTAGAAAATGTTGTTCTACTACTATCCCCTATCGTTCCACACATCTGCCATACGTTATGGAAAGAACTCAAACCAGGAACTGAACTGCTAGACCAACCATGGCCAAAGGTTGACTGTACAGCACTTGTACAAGAAGAAATTAAAATGATAGTACAGGTCAATGGTAAGCTTCGCGGCCAGATAAGTGTTTTAAAAGATGCAGATCGAACAGTTATAGAGCGTATAGCGATGGATAATGACCAGGTACAAAAATTTATTGCTGGTCATAAATTGAAAAGAATTGTAGTAGTTCCAGGACGGTTAGTAAATATTGTAGTATGAGAAACTAACGTCAGGCTCAAGGATAAATTATGAAAAGAATGTTGCTTATTATGCTCTGTTCATTACTCGCTTCCTGTGGTTTTCAGCTACGCGGAACAGCCTCACTTCCTTTTGAAAAGATGTATATCTCTGCCCCGGAAGGACACCCCATTGGTGCAGAGCTTAAACGCGCCATCCAAAGTGGTGGCAACACACTAGTTTTGGATAAGTCGCAGGGTGCCGAAG
>JAHELA010000108.1 GCA_024644425.1 Nitrosomonadaceae bacterium | reverse complement strand
TTAATTTAAATGAATGATAGAGAAAAACACTGGAGGGAGTTATGCTAAACCAAAAACTATTAGACGAAATTAGCACAAAAGTAAATGATCTGGTAGCTCAAAGTCCTGTGAAAGATATAGAAAAAAATTTGCGGGTCTTACTTGCTGGAGTTTTTACTCGCCTAGACTTAGTTACTCGAGATGAATTTGACGTACAACAAGAGATGTTATTACGTACACGTGAGAAATTAAGCTCACTTGAAAAAAAATTAGCAGAGCTGGAAACTAAACCAGAACTGGAAACTAAACCTAAAAAAGCTAAAAAAACATAAATTTTGTAGAAATCTTGTTCAAGTGTTAGCTTCTTTATCTATTCCCATTAATAGAATATGGAATAGAATAGGGCCAGTTTTAATGGCTATCGTACAGCATTTAGTTAGCTTCCCTGTAAAGTAATATCCTTTATCCTAAACCTTTACTTCAGTACTGATAGGCGCTCCGAATGTGTGTAACAGTCTAACTTGACCTGTCGTCCAGTCCGGCTTGACCTTTTTACTATTTAATTAGAAAAAGACGGAAGTTAAAAACATGCCCAAATAAAATCAATAATTTCTACATACAATTATTAAACTAAGCAGATTTAGGAAAAAACTCCGTAATACAATAATTTGAAAATATCGTTCAATAAATTAAATAATGACTTTGCTAAGGTTCAACATTAAAACTCTGTGCCTGCGCGAAATATATAATAGATAGGAGAGCTTAATACAAAAGCTTTATAGTTAAAGTGAAAACTATAAAAACTAAACTACCAGCACTACACACTTAACAAGAATGGGGGGGGGTCAGATGGATATTCTGCACCATATCAAGTTACAGTGAGAGCTTGACGTGACATGATAGAATCTTGTGTTCTGAAAACGCTGTTTAGACATGAATAAAAACCACCGCACTACTCTATTAAATGATCTGCTTAAACATCGTATTTTGATGTTGGATGGCGCAATGGGGACCATGATCCAAAGCTATAAACTCGAAGAAGGAGATTACCGCGGTACACGATTTGCAGATTTTCCACATGACCTAAAGGGAAACAATGACCTTTTAACGCTCACTCAACCACAAATTATTCACGAAATTCATACTAGTTATTTAGAAGCTGGTGCTGACATTATTGAGACTAATACCTTTAATTCTAATTCAGCTTCAATGGCGGACTATCATATGCAAGACCTCGTGTACGAACTAAACCTCTCTGGGGCAAAGTTGGCACATGAATCAGCACGAGCAATAGAAGAAAAAACACCAGATAAACCACGATTTGTTGCCGGAGTAATAGGCCCAACAACTAAAACTGCTTCTATATCCCCAGATGTAAATGATCCAGGATTTCGCAATATAACCTTTGATAAGTTAGTAATAGACTACACTGAATCCATTAGAGGCCTGATGGATGGTGGTGTAAATATTTTATTAGTAGAAACAATTTTTGACACACTAAATGCGAAAGCTGCACTGTTTGCGATAGATCAGTATTTTGAAAAATACGATGTTCGTATTCCTATTATGATTTCAGCAACTATAACTGATGCTTCTGGGCGCACCCTTTCCGGACAAACACCTGAGGCATTCTGGAACTCAGTATCTCATGTCCAACCATTATCTGTGGGACTTAATTGTGCACTTGGTGCAGAATTAATGCGACCTTATATTGAAGAACTTTCTAAAGTTGCTGGAGTATATGTCAGCGCACATCCTAACGCTGGTCTACCGAACCCACTGGCAGAAACAGGTTACGACGAATCACCCGACTATACCGCAAAACTGATAAAAGATTTTGCACAATCTGGTTTTGTCAACATTGTTGGAGGTTGCTGTGGAACCACTCCTGCGCATATCAAAGCCATTAATGATGTAACAAAAGAAGTTAAACCGCGTGTCATCCCTGACATACCGAGAAGATTACGTCTATCGGGCCTAGAACCACTTAATATTGGTGATGATTCATTATTTGTGAACGTAGGTGAGCGTACAAATGTCACAGGTTCTAAAGCTTTTTCCCGCCTAATACTTAACAATAATTTTGCAGAAGCGCTAAATGTTGCTCGCAGCCAGGTAGAAAACGGCGCACAAATTATTGATATCAACATGGATGAAGCCATGCTTGATTCCCAAAAAGCCATGGTGACATTCCTTAACCTGATTGCTGCTGAACCAGATATTAGTCGTGTACCAATTATGCTCGATTCAAGCAAATGGTCGGTTATTGAAGCTGGGCTAAAAAGTGTGCAAGGTAAAGCAGTAATCAATTCTATTAGTCTGAAGGAAGGTGAAGAAGAATTTATCAAGCACGCAAAACTTGCAAGACGATACGGAGCAGCTGTAATAGTAATGGCTTTTGACGAATCGGGGCAAGCAGACACAAAGAAACGCAAAATCGAGATTTGTACCAGATGTTATCGAATCTTAGTTGATCAGGTATTCTTCCCTCCAGAAGATATCATTTTTGACCCAAATATTTTCGCAGTTGCCACTGGTATTGAGGAACATAATAACTATGGCATCGACTTCATTGAAGCTACACGCGTCATTAAACAAACCCTACCACATGCCAAAGTAAGCGGCGGAGTGTCTAATGTCTCGTTCTCTTTTCGTGGTCAGGAAGCAGTAAGAGAAGCAATCAATACAGCGTTCTTATATCATGCTATACGTGCTGGATTGACTATGGGTATTGTTAACGCAGGACAATTAGGTGTTTATTCCGACATTCCAAAGGACTTATTAGAACGGGTTGAAGATGTACTACTCAACAGACACTCTGATGCTACTGAAAGATTGGTTGAGTTCGCCGAGAATTTTAAAGGTCAAAGTAAAGAAAATGTTGAGGATTTAAGCTGGCGCAATGAATCAGTCCAGCAACGACTGACCCATGCACTTGTTAAAGGCATCACCACCTATATTGTTGAAGATACCGAAGCTGCACGATTAGAGATAAGTACTCAAGGCGGTCGCCCAATACAAGTCATAGAAGGACCACTAATGAATGGCATGAATGTAGTTGGAGATCTATTTGGTTCTGGAAAAATGTTTCTACCGCAAGTAGTGAAATCGGCGCGTGTAATGAAACAAGCTGTAGCACATCTTTTACCGTTTATTGAAAAAGAGAAAGAAAAATCTGGTGATTCAAAACCAAAAGGAAAAATTGTTATTGCCACGGTAAAAGGTGACGTACATGACATAGGAAAAAATATCGTTACGGTGGTACTCCAGTGTAATAACTACGAAGTAGTAAATATGGGTGTGATGGTCCCTTGCGCACAAATTTTAGAAACAGCAAGAAATGAACAGGCTGACATAATTGGATTGTCAGGACTAATTACACCCTCCTTAGAAGAAATGGCCCATGTATCTAGAGAAATGCAACGAGAGGGATTTGCTATTCCCTTATTGATAGGTGGCGCAACTACATCTCGTGTCCATACTGCGGTAAAAATTGAGCCTCATTACAATAATGGTGTAACCGTATGGGTACCAGATGCAAGTCGTGCTGTAGGTGTATGCAGCAATTTACTTTCGCAAAATTTAAGAGAAAATTATGTAGATGGCATTAAAGCTGAATATGAGAAAGTTCGTACTCAGCATAAAAATAAGAAAGGACAGGCCCCCATGCTAACAATAACAGAGGCCCGCAAAAATGCATTTAAAACAGATTGGAAGAGCTACATCCCTCCAGAACCAAATTTCATTGGAGTAAGATCATTGAAGAATTATCCACTGGAGAAAATTTTGCCCTATATAGACTGGACACCCTTTTTTCAGGCTTGGGAATTAGCCGGACGTTATCCTAATATTTTGAATGACGATATAGTTGGTGAAACCGCTAGTAATTTATTTCGAGACGCTCAAGCAATGCTGAAAAAAATTGTTGATCAAAAGTGGCTCTCGGCCAATGCAGTATTTGGCTTGTTCCCTGCTAATTCAGTAAACGATGATATTGAGATTTACACCGACAAGTCTCGTACAAAAGTTGCAATGAACTACCACGCCCTTCGGCAACAAACTACAAAACCAACGGGACGATTTAACTTATGTCTTGCAGATTACATCGCTCCAAAGAAAACCGGAATTCAGGATTTCATTGGCACATTTGCAGTTTCTACTGGATTTGGTATTGATGCAAGAGTAAATGCCTATGAGGATACACATGACGACTACAGCGGCATAATACTAAAAGCATTGGCCGACCGCTTAGCAGAAGCATTTGCCGAGCACATGCATTCCAGAGTACGACGTGAATTTTGGGGTTATGCAAGGGATGAAACCCTGAACAATGAAGAGCTTATTTCCGAGAAATACCGTGGTATCCGCCCTGCACCAGGATACCCAGCTTGTCCTGACCATACAGAAAAAGGTCCATTATTTGAATTATTAAGAGCTCCAGAGAACGCAGGTATTGTCGTAACTGAATCTTATGCCATGGTCCCTACAGCGGCGGTATCAGGCTTCTATTTTTCGCATCCGGAGGCCAAGTATTTTGCTATAGGCAAAATAGATAAAGATCAAGTGAAAGACTATGCAAAGCGAAAAGGTTGGTCTTTGAAACAAGCGGAAAAATGGCTTGCACCAGTATTAGCGTATGAACGATAAATAGCTAAGTAAATAAAAAGAATGCCTCAGACCTTTTCGTCAAAGCACTTGAAAACGAAGGAGTAGAGAAGATTTGTATCATATGACAAAAACAGAAAAAATGCATTCATTAAATGTGTATTCCCCATTTGATGGCTCTCTAATCGAAATTGTCCAGAAACATACGGCGGAGAATGTTGAAACTATGCTGAAAAAGGCAGTAGCACTTTTTAAGAATCGAGATAACTGGAAAGAACATCATGAGCGCATAGCAATATTAAAGAAATTAGCAGTCCTAGTGGAAGACAAAGCAGATTACTTCGCTATGCTAATTGCAAAAGAAGGAGGTAAGCCACTAATAGATGCACGCATTGAGGTCGACCGAGCAATTGGAGGTATCTATCTTGCAGCAGGTGAACTCCCCCACATTATGTGTGGGAAAGAAGTCCCAATGGGACATACTAGCGCATCTGTCAACAGAAGAGCTTATACCACCTACGAACCAATAGGTGTTGTAGTAGCAGTGAGTGCTTTTAATCATCCTCTCAATTTAATTATCCACCAGGTTGTTCCTGCAATTGCAGTAGGTTGCCCAGTTATAATA
>JAHELA010000107.1 GCA_024644425.1 Nitrosomonadaceae bacterium | reverse complement strand
GATCAGGCTACAATTCGGGCTTTTAAGAAGCTTTGTATCATGCGTGTTTTTCGCGGAACCCCAGTTCAGGCAAAGGATCCCACTGCACTTACAATAGGTAATTTCGATGGTGTACATCTAGGTCATCAGGCTATGCTTGCTTGTCTAAAGGAAGCGGCTAGTCGACTTAGCCTTGTTTCTTGTGTAATGATTTTTGAACCACATCCCCTCGAACTCTTCACACCAGATCATGCGCCTACAAGGCTTACGAGTCTTAGGGAGAAACTAGAATTATTAGCAGAACTAGGCGTAGACAGAGTACAGGTTTGCCACTTTGACTTCAATTTTGCCTCGATTAGTGCAGAAGACTTTATTGTACGTATCCTGAAACAGGGGCTAAATGTACGCTGGATTCTAGTTGGAGACGATTTTCGTTTTGGAGCCCATCGTACAGGTAATTGCGATCTGTTGAAAATATCCTCAGCACATCATGGTTTTGAAGTCTCTGAAATGCCAAGTTTTACTTTAGGTGATCTACGAGTTTCGAGTACAGCGATACGGAAAGCACTAGTAACAGGAGATCTAGAGCGCGCTAAGCTTCTTCTTGGGCGGTATTATAGTATTAGTGGGCGGGTGGTTGAAGGTAACAAGTTGGGCAAAGAAATAGGTTATCCTACCGCAAATGTTCAATTGAGGCACAATCGGCCACCTTTATCTGGAATTTTTGTGGTCAAGGTATTTAGCGTTGACAAATTAATTCCACGAGAAACATTATATGGTGTAGCCAGTTTAGGTGTGCGACCTACAGTGTACGAGTCAGGTAAACCAGTTCTTGAAGTTCATTTGTTTGATTTTAAAAGAGAGATCTATGGTTGCCATCTACGGGTAGATTTTTTACACAAACTAAGAGATGAAGAGAAGTATCCGGATTTAGACGCACTAACTAAGCAAATAGGGCGTGATGTGAAAAATGCAAAGAATTATTTTTTAAGGTCATCCTCGTTACTAAATTAACAAAGTATTTCATGACTGATTATAAAAAAACTTTAAACTTGCCCAATACGCAGTTTCCTATGCGCGGGGATCTTGCAAAGCGTGAGCCTGGAATTCTTACAATATGGAAAGAACTGAATTTATATCAGAAGATTCGTAAAACCTGTGAAGGGCGCCCTAAGTTTATTTTGCATGATGGTCCGCCATATGCAAATGGTGATATTCACATTGGTCATGCAATAAATAAAATCCTTAAAGATATTATTATAAAAGGTAAAACCCTAGCGGGATTTGATGCACCCTATATACCTGGCTGGGATTGTCATGGGTTACCTATAGAACATCAGATAGAAAAGAAATATGGAAAGAATATACCACCAGAAAAGATACGTAAATTATGTCGAGACTTTGCGCAAGAGCAGGTAGAACGTCAGAAAGCAGATTTTATTCGGCTTGGAGTGTTAGGAGATTGGGATAATGCATATCTCACCATGGATTATCAAATTGAAGCTGATACTCTTCGTGCACTTGGAAAGATTTACAAAGGAGGATATCTTTATCAAGGACAGAAACCAGTAAATTGGTGTATTGATTGTAGTTCTGCATTAGCAGAGGCAGAGGTTGAGTATGAGGATAAAGTATCATCTGCGATTGATGTTGCTTTTCCAGTCAAGAACAATATTGCTCTTGCTAAAATACTGGGAGTATCAGCTGTTAGTGAGCCTGCATATGCAGTGATCTGGACTACCACACCTTGGACTTTACCTGCCAATCAGGCAGTAAGTGTACATCCAGAACATAATTATTATTTGATACGCACGGTCAAGGGTCTCCTGATTTTATCGGGAGAGCTTATCACGGGGGGAAAATCTAAAACAATATCTTCATCTGAAGAACAGCAAAACAAACCCGTTGTTGAAAGCCCATCTATCGTTGAATATTGTCTGGCCAATTATGGTCTTGAAAACTTAGGATTACTTGGTACTTGTAAAGGCTTGGCACTTAACTTTCTCGAGTTGAAACATCCATTTGATGGCCGCACCATACCAATTGTTTGTAGTGAGCACGTAACGACTGATGCAGGTACAGGACTGGTACACATTGCTCCAGCACATGGTGTTGACGACTATGTTGTTGGCCAGAAATATGGTTTACCAGTTATTAATCCAGTTGATGATAATGGAAAATTTTACAAGAAAATTCCATTTGTAGGAGGTTTGTCAGTTTGGGAAGCTAATGAAGTAATAATTAAGAAATTGGAAAAAAATTCTTTGTTACTGAAGTTGGATAAATTACAGCATAGCTATCCTCACTGCTGGAGACATAAAACACCGATTATCTTTCGTGCTACTAGACAGTGGTTCATAGGGATGGATGAACCAATTCGAAAGAATGCAACTAGAAAAACATATTTGGATTCATCGAAATTTGATGGCAAAGATACTCTTAGAAATCGAGCTAGTTCTGCTGTTGCTAACACTGAATTTTTTCCAACTTGGGGTCGCGCACGCTTAGAGTCGATGATAAAGAATCGTCTTGATTGGTGTGTATCGCGCCAGCGTAACTGGGGCGTACCAATGGCATTTTTTGTAGATAGGGACACTCATGAAGTACATCCTAATTCTGAGGAATTACTTGAGAAGATTGCTCAAAAAGTTGAACAAGAAGGAATCGATGCATGGTTCAATTTAGATATATCAGAATTTCTGGGGGATGAGGCAAAGCATTATAAAAAATTGACAGATACCCTAGATGTCTGGTTTGATTCTGGTACAACACATGATACTGTCTTAAAAACATCTAAGCAGCTTAAATACCCTGCTAACCTTTATCTAGAAGGTTCTGACCAGCATCGTGGTTGGTTTCAGTCATCACTCCTGACAAGTTGCGCAATTAATGGTCGTGCTCCCTATGACTCGTTACTCACTCATGGTTTTGTAGTGGATGGTAAAGGCCTCAAAATGAGTAAATCTAAAGGTAACGTTATTGCTCCTCAAAAAATAATGGATACTTCAGGAGCCGACATTCTACGCTTATGGGCGGCATCCACAGATTATTCTGGTGAACTTTCTATTTCCGACGAGATTTTGAAACGCGTAGTGGAAAGTTATCGTCGTATTCGTAACACGCTGCGTTTTATGCTAGCTAATCAAGCAGATTTTGATATTGATAATGATTTTGTGAAAGAAGAGCAATGGCTAGATATTGATCGCTACATGTTAGCATTCACAAGAAAACTTCAGGATGAACTGATACAGAACTATAAACGCAATGAGTTTCATATAATAGTAAATAAATTACATTATTTTTGTTCTGAAGATTTGGGGGGATTTTATCTTGATGTTCTGAAAGATAGACTTTACACTGCTACAGCTAAGGGTGTACCACGACGCTCAGCGCAAAGTGCATTGTTCCACATTACACATAGTCTGATTCGATTGCTTTCACCTATATTAAGTTTCACTGCAGAAGAAGCATGGGGGTATCTAACGTGCAACTTTGATGATAGTGTATTTCTGCATACCTGGTACAAATTTCCATCTCAGCCAGATACAAAATTAATAATACAGCGATGGACTAGGCTACGCGAGATACGATCAGAAGTTCAAAAACAATTAGAAGAGTCACGTGCACAGGGAAAAATTGGTTCATCACTTTCTTCTGTAGTGGAAATTTATGCTGGCGGGGATGATTTTATTCTTCTTAAGACGCTAGGAGATGATCTGAGGTTAGTAATCGTTTCTTCAGAGGCACAAGTGATACGGATCGAGGATTCCCAGAAAATGGCTATTTATGTGACTCCTAGTACAAATCCTAAATGTGAACGTTGTTGGCATTATCGTAAAGATGTTGGTCACAAGGATGATCATCCCACTATATGCGCTAGATGTGTATCTAATCTTTTTGGATCAGGTGAGGAACGTAGATATGCATGATCCTAATTTTGTTGCATTTTCAGTACATTATTTGTTTCTCTCTTTATCACTTATTCATTTTTTAAAATAATTTTTCGAGTTCCATTTTTAGTTCTAAGAAAGTTATATTGTAAATCTGATTTAATAAAGAAATAAATCATACGATGAAACTTAATATTAGCTTAGTGTTGGCATTACTGGTTCTAGGTGTGGATTTTGCTACTAAACGATGGATAGAATCAGAATTGGTTTATGGTCAACAGGTTTTACTGACAAATTTTTTTAATTTGGTATTAACGTTTAATGCGGGGGCAGCATTCAGTTTTTTGAGTGACGAATCTGGTTGGCAGCGTTGGTTGTTTAGCGGAATTGCTGTATGTGCTTCAATATTGATAATTTATCTTTTGAGTAAGCATACCTCAGAAAGATTATTTTGTATCGCACTGAGCTTGATACTTGGCGGAGCATTAGGAAATTTATGGGATCGCGTAACTCTTGGCTATGTAGTGGATTTTCTTGATTTTCATTATAACGGCTATCATTGGCCAGCATTTAATATTGCTGATTCATCAATATTTATCGGAGCCTTGCTTCTGATATTTGAAAGTTTTAGACATAAAGAAAGGTGACAATAATAGTTTATCGATTTTTCCCTGGTTGCCAAAGTACATCTTTAAAACCTTGTTGGTGATTTAGTATTCGACATAGTACGAATAAAAAGTCCGATAAACGATTTAAGTATTTAATGGCAAATGATGCTACTGTTTCTGTTCGCGATAACCTTACAACACACCTTTCTGCACGACGACACACCGTGCGAGAAACATGACAGAGAGCAGCTGCACGGGATCCACCCGGAAGTATGAACTCCTTCAACGCAGGTATGGTTAAGTTGTACTGGTCAATGTTATCTTCCAATTTTGTAATTTGTGTTTTACTCATACTGATACGTCCTGGAATACTAAGATCACCTCCCAAGTCAAACAAGTCGTGCTGAATATTTTCTAGTTTTTGGCGTATTTTTATCTCGAGATTCTCAGTAAGTAATATTCCAATGAAACTATTGAGTTCATCTATGGTACCAATTGCTTCAATGCGTATACTCTCCTTTGATGAACGTGTACCATCTCCCAGACTAGTATTGCCTTCATCTCCAGTTCGCGTGTAGATTTTTGATAATCGATTGGCCATTATGTGTGGTACATGTAAGTAGTTAGTCAATAATAGAAAGTTAGGTTGTACATTTACTTTCTTTAATTATTCTCTTTGGGCTTGCTATAAGTAGGGGGCATAAAAAGTGCTGGCAGTGGTTTTTTGCGCTGCTCACGTTGTGGATATGCTGGACGTTCT
>JAHELA010000106.1 GCA_024644425.1 Nitrosomonadaceae bacterium | reverse complement strand
TGGTATCGAGGCACCAAAAAAACGATTAGAAATGGGTAAGCCAGAAATTGGCCAGATTACAATTGCTTTGCGTCAGGAAGGGAATGAAATTGTCATGACTTTAAATGATGATGGCGCTGGGTTAGATATTGATAATATTCGTAAGAAGGCCCTGCAGCAGGGTTTAATGCGGGCTGATGAGACATTGAGCGAAAAGAAAATTATTTCATTTATATTTACACATGGTCTTTCTACTGTGGAAGAACTCTCTGAGGTTGCAGGGCGTGGTGTTGGTTTAGATGTTGTGAAAAATGAAATTAATTCTCTTGGTGGACGCGTAGAAGTTGCTTCAGAAATTAATACGGGAGTAACTTTCACCATTTATTTACCACTTACTCTAGCAGTGGCACAAACTTTGATGGTACAAGCTGGAGGCCACACTTATGCAATACCCACGACAGTCATAGAACACGTATGGGAGCTTGATAGTGATGCACTAAACACAGCTTATAAAGATCACAGGGTAATTTTCAGTGGAAATAGTTTTCTATTTGCTTATTTTCCACGTTTACTGGGAGATCAAGAGCAGGCACCAGAAATTAAGAGACATAACAAAATATTATTATTACAAAGTGGCGCTCTACGACTAGCAGTGCACGTAGACGAATTGATTGGTAACAGTGAAGTAGTCGTTAAAAATATAGGCGCACAATTGGCACGGGTACCAGGCGTAGAGGGTGCTGCGGTTATGGGTGATGGCCACATAATTCTTATTATTAACCCTTTAAAACTGATGCATCGAGAGGAGACGCAATCTATATTTTCTTCAGAGCCACCAGTTTCATCAACAGCAAAGACACAGCCAGAAAAGGCCACCACCGTAATGGTGGTAGACGATTCGTTGACAGTTCGTAAAATAACTAGTCGATTACTGGAGCGAGAGGGTTGTGATGTGTTGATTGCCAAAGATGGTCTGGATGCCACTCAACTTTTACAAGACATCATTCCCGATGTTATGTTGGTTGACCTCGAAATGCCGCGTATGGATGGATTCGAGCTAATTAAAAACGTACGTTCAAATTCTCGAACTGCAAATATTCCAATAATAGTTATCTCATCACGTACAGCGGAAAAACATCGAAATGTTGCTAAACAATTGGGTGTTAATGCATTTCTTGGTAAACCATATAAGGAAGATGAGTTACTTAAATACTTAACTGAATTTATTAAGCCTTAATATTAAGACTACGTCTTACTGGCGGTACTTTGTGTCGCAAGGGGTATTTTAATCTGTCATAAATCTGTTCAATTGTTTTTTCTAAATGGTGAGGGTTGTCATGGAGGTCATGTCTAAGAATAAAAAATATAATATCAATAAATTACATAAGAGATTAAGACGACTCGTTGGTTCAGCTATTCATGATTTCAATATGATTGAAGCGGGAGACTGTGTGATGGCATGTCTATCCGGAGGTAAGGATAGCTATGCATTATTAGATTTACTACGCAACCTACAATCTCATGCTCAATTACAGTTTAAATTAATCGCAGTAAATTTAGATCAGAAGCAACCCGGCTTTCCTGCTCATGTGTTACCAGAATATCTCTCTAAAATTGGCGTACCTTTTCGTATAGTTGAACAGGACACTTACAGTGTTGTAAAACGCTTAATTGTTGAAGGTAAAACTACTTGTAGTCTTTGTTCACGTCTAAGAAGGGGTGTACTATACCGTGTTGCAAGCGAAGTAGGGGCAACTAAAATCGCATTAGGTCATCATCGTGATGATATTCTAGAAACTTTGTTTCTTAATCTTTTTTATGGTGGCAAGCTTAAAGCCATGTCGCCAAAATTGGTAAGTGATGATAAGCAACACATGGTCATTCGCCCACTTATTTACTGTAAGGAAAAGGACCTAGCGGCTTATGCAGAGGACCAAGATTTTCCCATTATTCCTTGCAATTTATGTGGTTCGCAGAGCAATTTGCAGCGCCAAGTTATAAAAGACATGATGCAGCAATGGGACAAGAAATTTCCAGGCAGACTAGAAACTATGTTCACGGCATTACGTAACGTACAACCATCACATTTGGTCGATAATGTACTTCATGATTTTCAAAGTCTCAAAGTAGCTAATAAGTCCGTTGATGGTGATATTACATTTGATCCGGCCTCATATAAATTTGAGTCAAAAGAAATAGAGAGGGCGATCTAAGTCTTGAGTTGTTGTTAATAATTAAGTTAAATCAGGTGTTAAATTCGGGGGTCATGACGATTTGGTGGAACCAATATGAACGTAGCTGCGACCAAGAGTGCAAACATGATATAAACCATCGTGAGCATACCTTCTGGAACATCATAAAATACAATACGATGTAACCATCGTTGAATAAAGCTTTCATTAGTTTCTAATTGGCGCAACCTATCTTCCCAGATTGTAAGGGGGCAGACTATGCCAAGATAAGACTCCCCTACAACGAAAAGAATAGCAGCAAGATGCGTGATTCGGAACCAGATGTTTCGTACAAAACTTAATCCTAACCATGCACCAACCCAGATCACTGGTAACCCTCCAACAACAAACAAAATAAACAGAAAATGGAAAACAAGTATGGTATTGGCGAGCAGCGTGTTCATCTAGCAATTAGTTGAAGATATCAAGTTTGTATAAGCTGCTACAATATTAGTCACAACATATTAGTAACGGGGAGCCATATAGCTTTCTGTTAAATTCTTTTCGTTAGCTATCAGGTTGATCATGTTGCCGCAACGCCCATCCTACATGTTCGCGAACCAAGGATGAGTTATCATTATGTCTAGCTTGTAATGCACTGGATATATTTTTTGATGGTGAAGCGTTACCTAGCCCTACAGCTAGATTACGAAGCCATTGCTCATAACCTATTCGCCGGATTGGGCTGCCTGCAAGTTTGGTATCAAACTCTTCTTTGTTCCAGCTAAATAACTCCACTAAAGACGCGTCATCTAAGCCATTACGTACTTTAAAGTCATTTTCATCAGAGATTGCAGCATATTTATTCCAAGGACAAATTAGCTGACAATCATCGCAACCGTAAACTCGGTTTCCGATTAGGGGCCGTAAGGGCTCTGGGATGCTGCCTTTATGTTCTATCGTAAGATAGGAAATGCAACGCCTTGCATCTAGTCGATATGGTTCAATGATGGCTTGAGTTGGGCAGATATCTATACATTTTGTACATGTGCCACAATGATTATCAATGGATTTGTCAACCAATAGTGGTAAATCGGTATATATTTCACCAAGGAAAAACATTGAACCAGCTTCACGGGAAAGTAATAAAGTATGTTTTCCACGCCATCCGAGACCAGCTCGTTGTGCCCATTCTATTTCCATTACAGGGGCGCTGTCAGTAAATACACGATAATTAAATTGATCTACTTTTACGGCAATCTTATCAGCAAGTTTTTGCAATCGGCTGCGCAATACTTTGTGATAATCGCGGCCTAGTGCATAGCGGGATATGAATGCCTTGTCATTTTCTTGCATCACTTCCCAACTATCTTTTACTTTGGGGGATATGTAATTCATACTTACTGAAATTACTCTTAGAGTGCCAGGTATTAATTTTGCTGGATGAGAACGACGGGCGCCGTGTTTTGCCATATAATGCATACTGCCGTGATAGCCCATGTTCAACCACTTGCGAAGGCCTGTCTCGACTCGTGATAAATCAGTATTGGCGTCAGAGATACCAATTCCTTGAAATCCAAGTTCTCTGCTCCAAGTTTTGATTTCACTTGTCAGTGAGACGAGATTTATAGATGAGTTATTGGAAATATTTTCTTGCATAGTATTCATCATAACAATGATGCCATAACATACCATGTTGAGAGTGAGTCTATAACTTTACAGCTTGGTGCTAAAATCGCAACAGTATTGCGACCTGGGCTTATTATTTTTCTAAACGGTAATCTTGGTGCAGGCAAGACTACTCTCGCAAGAGGTATACTGCGTGGCATGGGTTATCAAGGTAAAGTGAAAAGTCCCACATATAATTTGGTTGAACTCTATAATTTTTCTAGGTTATACTTCTATCACTTTGATTTCTATCGTTTCGATGATCCCATAGAATGGGAGGAAGCAGGTTTTCGTGAATATTTCAATACAAATTCTATTTGTCTAGTGGAATGGCCTGAGAAGGTAGGCAAATTGTTGCCTAAAGCAGATATACAGATTTTTATTAATATTATCGAAACAGCTCGCAACATTGAAATTCTAGCTGGTACGGAGGCAGGTAGACAGTGTTTGAACGAATGGAAAGCTTAAAAAAATTTATAGTTACAGCTCTACTTGATTGCCGAAAGCTTCTTTCCCCGTCTGGTTTCTATACATTTTTATTTATAATCGCATCACAGTTTTCTCTACATGTGAATACAGTTTTCGCCGATACGATAGTTAATTCTACCCGTATCTGGCCAGCCTCGGAGTATACACGGCTTACGTTAGAATCAAACGCATCCATAAGTTATTCGCTCATGTTGCTTAAGAATCCTGATCGAGTAGTACTAGACTTAGAGAATGTAACACTAACTTCAGAAATAAAAAGGTTGCCAGGAAAAATTGGTGCTGATTATCCTTATATTCGTGCACTTCGTATTGGTCAATTTAAGCCCGGTGTATTGCGACTAGTATTAGATTTAAAAGCAGAAGTTGTGCCGCAAGCATTCTTGCTAAAACCTGTAGCAAATTATGGTCATCGTTTAGTGCTCGATATATATCCTGTTTCTCCACCTGACCCATTGATGGCTCTATTAAATGAAGATGCAATAAGGGCGGCTCAGGCTATTGCAAGCGCCAAAATTAAGTCTGATAAAAAATTAAAAAACGATGTGGCTAGTAACAACAAACCCAATCCTGAAATAATAAGACTCATAACAGTTGCGATTGATCCTGGTCATGGAGGCGAGGATCCTGGTGCAATGAGCCGAAAAGGTACGTATGAGAAAGATATTGTTTTTGCTATTGCGAGGAAGCTTAAAGCTAAAATAGATGCAGAACCAAGTATGAGAGCAGCGCTGACCAGGGAAGGGGATTATTTTATGTCCTTACAAATGCGTTTAGAGAAGGCACGAAAACTAAATGCAGATTTGTTCGTATCGATTCATGCTGATGCTTTTGTTAAGCCGCATGCACGAGGGTCATCTGTATTTGCGTTATCTGAACGTGGCGCAACTTCAGCAGCTGCAGGTTGGCTGGCAAAAAAAGAGAACGATGCTGATTTAATTGGAGGTGT
>JAHELA010000105.1 GCA_024644425.1 Nitrosomonadaceae bacterium | reverse complement strand
CTATTAGTAGAGCTATACGTGCACGTTGTCGCTCACCACCAGAAAGTGTATTAAGGGAACGTTGAGAAAATTTTGTTAGCTCCATACGGTCCATTGCCTTCGAAACTATCTCATAATCGATGGCCCTCCAGCCAAATAAATTTTTAACATGTGGGTATCTGCCCAACAAAACATATTCCCTTACATTGCCCCAGAATTCACCCGGTTCCTCTTGCAGCATTATACCTAACATTCTTGCAAACTCACTTCGCGACCAAGCTTGAGGTGATTTCCCAGCGACAGATATACAATTTGTACTACTATCATCAGCATGACGTAAACCACCTAGTACGTGTATCAAGGTTGTCTTACCACAACCGTTCTGGCCCAGAACCGCCCAACATTCACCTGAATTAACAGTTAGATTCAGATTACGACACAAAAACTTTCCTGGATATTTAAGGTTCAAATCTCTTGTTTGAAGAATCATCAAATCACACCTACCTATACCTACAAATTTATTTAATACTCAGTACCACAATTTAAATTTTCTCAACAAACAAGAATACTAATTATTTATGCTTTTAAATAATCACTTTTTTCACCTAACCAACGCTGTAGATGATATTTCGCAAACTCGGGATTATCTCGCAATACCTCCTCTGCAGCATCACGAGCGTAATTAAGCAGAGTTTCATCTCTTTCAGGATCAGCGAAACGTAACATGGGTAAACCGCTTTGTCTAATGCCAAAATATTCTCCAGGTCCACGCAGGAGTAAATCTTGACGAGCAATTTCGAATCCATCAGAATTCTCATAAATAACTCGAAGCCTTTCACGCGCAACTTCTGACAGTGGTTTTTGGTAAAGCAAAATGCATACGCTAGCCTCTGCACTACGTCCTATACGGCCTCGTAGCTGATGTAACTGTGACAATCCCATGCGTTCTGCATGCTCTATAACCATCAGTGAAGCGTTAGGTACATCTACACCTACCTCAACTACTGAAGTTGCAACTAACAACTGGATATTACCTTGTTTGAATAATTCCATTACTGATAATTTTTCCTGCGAAGGAAGCCGCCCATGTAGCAGACCAACTTTTAATTCTGGAAAAGTGAGACTTAATATTTCATATGTCTCTAAAGTAGTCTTAAGCTGTAAAACTTCAGACTCCTCTATCAGAGGACACACCCAGTAAGCTTGTTTTCCCTGACGACATGCTTCCCGGATACGTACTATCACTTCATCACGACGAGTATCCGAGAATAATTTTGTAACTACTTGGACTCTGCCCGGTGGTAACTTATCTATAACTGATACATCAAGATCTGCAAAATAGCTCATAGAGAGTGTACGCGGAATGGGAGTTGCGCTCATCATCAACTGATGTGGAACCAACCCTTCTTTAACACTTTTCATTCTCAATGCTAGCCTCTGATGCACTCCAAAACGATGCTGCTCATCGATAATAGCAAGACCCAGTTTGTCAAACTTCACCTGCTCCTGAAACAAAGCATGAGTTCCAATAGCAAGCATAGCTTTTCCTTCTGCGATATCAGAGAGCGCAGCTTGTCGCTGTTTCCTTTTTTGACTCCCCGATAACCATGCAACTGTTATCCCTAATGAATGAAACAAAGGAGCAAACCAACTTGAAAGTTTCTGGTAATGTTGTTCAGCCAAGATTTCTGTAGGAGCCATAATAGCTGCTTGATAACCGTTTTCAATAGCCTGTAGTACTGCTAATGCTGCAACTACTGTCTTGCCACTACCCACATCTCCTTGTAACAAACGCTGCATCGGATAAGTTTCTGATAGGTTTTGGCTGATCTCTGAAAACGATTTTCTCTGTGCACTAGTAAGACTAAAGGTAAGTGACTTAATCAGAGCTCTCGTCATCCCGTTCTTACATGGTAATGCAGGTGCATTATAACTACGACGACGCTGATAATGTAAACGCATAGATAATTGCTGTGCCAGAAATTCATCAAATTTTATTCTGCACCAGGCTGGATGAGTACGTCCTTGTAATAAATGAGCTGATGCATTTGATGGGGGTTGATGTAAATACATAACACTATCCCTAAAACTACTCAATTGATAACGCTTTAGGATGTTGCTAGGTAAGGTCTCTGACAAATTTCTGCCGTCCCCATCTTCTCCAATTAGAGCTTTCCTAATAAACTTACGGATCATGACTTGAGAAAGTCCTGCTGTGGTTGGATAAACCGGCGTCAGAGCATCGGGTAACGGTGTACCTTCGCATACAATTTTACACTTTGGATGCACCATCTCAGTACCAAAGAAACCTGCACGGGCCTCACCCAATAAGCGCACCCGAGTACCCAAGGAATATGCTTTTATCTGACTACTGTAAAAATTAAGAAAACGCATGAAGAGAGTGCCGCTACTGTCTTCTACTTGACACACTAGTTGGCGTCTTGGACGATACATAACTTCGCTGTGAATAATAACGCCTTCAACCTGTACAATTCTGCCTTCAGATACCTCACTTATAGGGCAAAGATGTGTCTCATCTTCGTAGCGAAGTGGCAAATGCAGTATTAGGCCAAATTGATTAATAATTCCAAGCCTAGCAAATTTTTCCTGTATGCCCTTGCTTGTAAAAACAGTACTAATTGGTAAAACGGGATTTTTTTCTTTATTTCCCTTCACCCTTACAGTACCATTATCGCATCCATCTCCACCAGCGCCCCACGTGGAAGAGCCGCCACCCCTACTGCTGCCCGTGCAGGATATGGCTGATTGAAATAGCTTGCCATAATTTTATTTACCATTGCAAAATCATCAAGATCAGTCAAATAAACATTTAGCTTAACTATGTCTTTCAGATCGCCCCCACTAGCTGCTGTTACAGCCTTTAAGTTCAAAAATACCTGCTGGATTTGAGCCTCGATACCGCCCACCATCTGCATGGTACTTGGGTCTAATCCAATCTGACCAGATAGATAAACCGTATCCCCCATATTGACACGGATTGCTTGAGAATAGGTGCCTATAGCTTGAGGTGCATCGGCAGTTTGGATTGTCTGCTTTTTCATATCATCTCCTAAGGTGTACGGATACCCGTGTGCCGCTGTACCATATGCACGAAGTAGTAGAATCCCAGAAATTCGGATTTATAGTATTGTCCATTGCGATATGATGAAGGGAACCATGATACATTTCAACTAGTAAAACTCATGACAATATTACTTTTTACCACCATTATGTTTGATAAATTAGTATAAACATACAAATAAAATATTTCTGATCTATGCAAAAATTGATTATTTATGGGGGCACGCCTCTAACAGGTGAAGTACAAATTTCTGGCGCGAAAAATGCAGCACTGCCTATACTATGCGCTTCTCTTCTCACTGGTGAAACTCTCAAAATAGAGAATGTCCCACACCTCAAAGATATAACAACGATGATCAAACTACTTAGACAAATGGGAATTAACGTTTCAATCGATAAAGAATTTGAAGTTTCACTAACAGCCGCACAACTTTCTAGTTTAGTTGCGCCATATGAAATGGTTAAAACAATGAGAGCTGCCATCCTAGTTTTAGGGCCAATGCTAGCACGTGCGGGAGAAGCAAAAGTCTCTCTACCTGGTGGTTGCGCCATAGGCCTACGACCAGTAGACCAACACATTAAAGGTCTGAGAGCGATGGGTGCAGAGATTGAGATCGAACATGGCTATATCCATGCAAAAGCAAATCGGCTTATTGGTACACATATCGTTATGGATATTGTCACAGTTACTGGAACCGAGAATCTAATGATGGCAGCAACTTTAGCTGATGGAGTAACAGTATTAGAAAATGCAGCACATGAACCAGAGGTTATAGATCTTGCAAACTGTTTGATTTCAATGGGAGCAAAGATTTATGGAGCTGGTAGTGATGTTATAACTATTGAAGGAGTCAAGTCTCTGCATAGTACAACCTACCAAGTTATGGCAGATCGTATAGAAACTGGCACTTTCCTAGTAGCTGCTGCTGCTAGTGGTGGCGAGATTCATCTTAAGAAGACGCGTGCAGATTTACTGGATTCAGTACTTGATAAGCTGATAGAATCTGGCGCAACAATTCAATCTGGTGAAGACTGGATAAATTTAAGAATGAATAATAAATTAAAGTCTGTGAACTTAAGGACTTCTCCGTACCCTGCTTTTCCTACAGATATGCAAGCACAATTTATGGTGTTAAACAGTATAGCAGAAGGTACCGCAATTATTACAGAAACTATATTTGAGAATCGTTTTATGCATGCACAAGAATTAAAGCGCATGGGGGCTTGTATTGAAGTAGAGGGCAATACTGCAGTGGTTCATGGCGTCAAAAATCTTGATGGGGCAAATGTCATGGCCACAGATCTACGTGCTTCTGCAAGCCTAGTCCTAGCTGGTCTAATTGCACAAGGTGAGACCATAATTGATCGTGTTTACCATCTTGACCGTGGATATGAACAAATCGAAACAAAGTTGTCCTGGTTAGGGGCAAAAATCAAACGTATAAATTAATCATATTTACTTTAGAAGATATTGACTCTCTACGTTAAAATACGCTTTTCTTGATGGGTCGCATTATGAATAGCATCACTATTGCTCTTTCAAAGGGTCGTATTTTTGATGAAACAGCACCAATGTTAAAAGCAGCGGGAATTGTTGCGCTTGATGACCCTGAAACCTCACGAAAATTAATACTAACTACTAACCATGCTAACGTATGGCTTATTATCGTACGAGCTTCTGATGTACCTACTTATGTTCAATATGGAGCAGCAGACATAGGAATAGCTGGAAAAGATGTATTACTTGAACATGGTGGTGCAGGATTTTATCAGCCACTAGATTTAAATATTGCTAGCTGTCGTATGATGGTTGCGGTACAAAAAGACTTTGATTATGAAACAGCTGTGCGCCAAGGAGCCCGCTTACGGGTAGCAACTAAGTATTTACGCACGGCACAAGAACACTTTGCTGAGAAGGGTATGCATGTAGACCTCATTAAACTTTATGGGTCGATGGAGCTTGCCCCAATAGTGGGGCTGGCAGACGCAATTGTAGATCTAGTTTCAAGTGGTAACACGCTTAATGCCAACCAACTTAAGGCAGTTGAAGAAATTATGCCGGTTTCGGCAAGATTGATAATTAACCAAGCAGCATTAAAGGTAAAAAGAGCTTTAATACAGCCGATGCTTAAAGCATTCTTAGAAGCAGCCAAGAAAAATTCTGTAGTAAACATGTCTAAAGTTAAAGTTCAGCATAGAGATAGGAATCTATTCTTATGAACCAGATTAAGCAGCTATCTACAACTGATTCCGGATTTAATTCGATACTTGAGGAATTAAGAGGCCTTGAAACTACACGGAATATAACAGTAGATTCCACAGTTTCCGATATTCTTACAAACATAAAGAAACATGGTGATGAGGCACTACTGAAATATACACAAGACTTTGATGCTCTTGATGCTATCTCGATAGCA
>JAHELA010000104.1 GCA_024644425.1 Nitrosomonadaceae bacterium | reverse complement strand
ACTAAAGTGTTGATGCTAGACGCAACTCGCGCTACTCCAGCAGAACGACTAAACGATAACCGTGATTTTGTTCCAACAAATAAATGGATTGTTTTTGGTCACCACTTTGCTGCAATAGCTGGACCAGGGCCACTAATTGGTCCTACTCTCGCCGTACAATTTGGGTATTTACCCGGAACACTATGGATCTTAGTAGGAGCAGTACTAGGTGGTTGTGTACAAGATTTTGTTACATTGTTCTTCTCCACTCGCCGCAATGGTCGCTCTTTAGGTCAAATGGCACGCGATGAACTTGGTACTATTGGGGGCATAGCTGCATTAATAGGCGTAATGGTGATTATGGTCATCCTTATAGCCGTACTTGGGCTCGTAGTAGTTAACGCGATGAAACACAGTCCATGGGCTACATCCACTGTAGCAGCAACTATCCCTATAGCCATACTAATTGGCTTATATATGCGTAACCTCCGCCCCGGCCACGTACTGGAGAGCACACTTATTGGTGTAGCACTACTTCTCTCGGCTGTGGTGGCTGGTGGCTGGATAGATCAGCATCCAGATTTGCGCCAGTGGTTTGATTATTCCGGACCAACACTCGCTCTGATGATAATTGCTTATGGTTTTACTGCCGCTGCTGCTCCAGTTTGGCTATTACTTGCACCACGGGATTACCTGTCAACTTTTATGAAAATTGGCACGATGTTAATGCTCGCTGTTGCAGTTATTATCCTACGACCTGAAATAAAGATGCCTGCCCTTACACAATTTATTGACGGAACAGGCCCAATCTTTGGTGGTACTTTGTTCCCTTTTGTATTTATTACTATTGCCTGCGGTGCAATCTCTGGCTTCCACTCACTAATTTCATCAGGCACTACACCAAAGTTACTTTCCAATGAAGCTGATTCGCGGCTTATTGGTTATGGTGCGATGATGATAGAGTCATTTGTAGCTGTAATGGCCATAATTGCTGCTACCGTGCTAGACCCTGGCATTTATTTTGCCATTAATAGCCCAGCTGGTATTGTGGGCAAGGAAGCAGCAAACGCTGTTGCCACAATAAACAGTTGGGGCTTCCCTATCACCACATTACAAATGCAACAACTTGCCTCAGACATGGGCGAAACTACCTTATTTGCTCGTACTGGTGGCGCGCCTTCTTTTGCTGTTGGTATGGCAAGTATTTTTTCTAATGCCTTTGGTTCAGGCCTGATGGCTATGTGGTATCACTTTGCCATCATGTTTGAAGCACTGTTCATACTAACTACTCTGGACGCAGGAACTCGCGTGGGCCGATTCATGCTACAAGACTTGCTTAGTAATATCTACAAACCTCTAGGCCGAACCAGTTGGTACCCTAGTGTATTTCTAACCAGCGGTATCTTCGTGAGCGCTTGGGGATACTTCCTCTATATAGGCACCCTTGATCCTCTGGGTGGAATTAACAGTTTATGGCCGTTATTTGGTATTGCGAACCAAATGCTTGCCGCAATTGCTTTATGCGTTGCTACCACCATCCTTATTAAATCTGGCAAGCTACGCTATGCATGGATCACTTCTATACCACTTACTTGGCTCATCATCATAACTAGCTCTGCCGCATGGGCAAAACTCTTTAGCCCTGAATTGCGTATTGGGTTTCTCTCACATGCTAAAGATCTTACGACAAGACTAGCTGCTGGTACATTGCCACCTGACATTGCCTCCACAGCTCAGCAACTAATTTTTAATGATTATCTAGCTGCAGTACTTACATTTTTTTTCTTGATTACTACTTGGATATTAGTACTAGACACACTTCGTGTTTCTTACCGAATTATTACTGGCAAATCCCACCCTCCACTTTCTGAAGCGCCATATGAGTTCAGTCGCAAGATTGAAAGTTGGGCGCGCAATTAAAAGGACAATTCATGAAAGCTATAAAATTTATTATTCGACAAACCTGGAAAATAGTACGCACTATCAGTGGTGATGATGCCTATGAGCGTTACCTCGAGCACTGGTACAAACATCACTCTGACGAAGACGGCCAACCGCTAGACTGTAAAACATTCTTTGCTACTGAACAAATTAGGAAATGGGATGGAGTACGAAGATGTTGCTGAAAATATAAATGTAAAATATTTTTCTAATATAGAGAATATGAAACACAAGTCATTAGTGTAAAATTTTAACATATACCAAAGCATCGCCTTAGAGGGGTGCTATCCTTGAGATAGAAATATAGTAGGAGCAAGGCTTGTTATTATACAAGATAAAATATACGCATCGAAACACGGTATTCCATTTAATCGACACTACTCGGAGCCCATTCTGATGCCAGAAAATTTAAGTAGTAATCCTTCGATGCAAATACGTCAAGCAACGAATGAAAATGGTACGCCCAAATTGGTGCTTTCCGGCAAATGTACATTAAGCGCCCTGGAGCAGCAATTGCATTCGTTATCTGCCAAGCTTGCCACCTTTGCAACTAACCCGAATTTACACTGGGACTTAACTGGAATTAAGCAAATGGATGATGCTGGAGCACTGCTGCTATGGAGGGCTTGGGGCGAACGCCGCCCTGAACATCTAGGCTTAAGGCCTGAACAGGAAAAATTATTCGACAGTCTAGGAAATATGCCAGCTGCACCAGAACCGGTTCCTCGTGATCTTCTTGGTCCCGTTCGTGCTATGGGAAATGCAGGTTTTCACGTTTGGGAACATATTACCAGCATAATTATACTAGCCGGCCAGTTACTGCTTGATGTCAAATATTTAATCACTCACCCAGTGCGGATTCCTTGGCGTGAAATTTCTGCAACTCTCTTCCGAACCGGCGCGCAGGCACTAGGCATTACTGCTTTAGTAGGGTTTCTTATCGGTGTTGTGCTAAGTTATCTTTCCTCAAGGCAACTCCAAACATATGGCGCGGATATTTTCATTATAAATATTCTTGGTGTAAGCATTATTCGTGAACTGGGTCCAATGCTTGCTGCCATCCTAGTAGCGGGACGCTCCGGATCTTCTATGACAGCCCAATTAGGTGTGATGCGAGTAACTGAAGAATTAGATGCGTTGGCGGTAATGGGTATACCTCACAGTATGCGGCTCGTATTACCAAAGATCATTGGGCTAGCTATTGCCATGCCATTGATAGTGTTGTGGACTAGCGCTATTGCCCTAGTGGGAGGCATGATCGCTGCTGAAATTCAGTTAGGGCTGAGCTATCAGTTTTTTTTCAACAAACTATCAGATGCTGTACCAGTCGCTAACCTGTGGTTAGGTTTGGGCAAGGGTGTAGTTTGCGGCATGATGATCGCACTCATTAGCTGTCATTTTGGCTTACGAATTAAATCTAATACTGAAAGTCTTGGAGAAGGCACCACTACTTCAGTGGTAACTGCGATTACTACCGTTATTATCATCGATGCAATTTTTGCCATTATTTTTTCCGATGTGGGAATATTGTAAAAGAATAATATAATGGTAAATAAAGAACATATTATTGAGATCAAAGAATTATGTGTTCAATTTGGTACACATGTTGTACTTGAAAACATCAATGTGAGTGTCCATCAAGGTGAGGTGCTGGCACTGGTTGGTAGTTCTGGTAGCGGAAAGACTGTGTTGCTGAGACAAATGCTAGGTTTGGATAAGCCATTTCATGGAGCAGTTCAGGTTTTTGGGCAGTCAATACATAACTATAACCGCAACAAACTTAAAAGTATGCGTAATCGCAGTGGAGTACTATTTCAGAAAGGTGCGTTATTCAGTGCATTATCAGTGTATGACAATATTGCACTACCAATGAGAGAACTCCATACTTTGGATGAGAGTATGATACACAATCTTGTCATGCTTAAACTGAAAATGGTAGAAATAGAAGCGATACATGCAAGCAAGATGCCCGCTGAACTTTCTGGTGGCATGATTAAACGTATTGCTTTGGCACGTGCTATGGCGCTGGACCCGGAGTTACTGTTTCTAGACGAACCCACCTCTGGATTAGACCCAGTACTCAGTGATAGCTTCGTAAAATTGATCCTTAGGCTGCGCACTGAATTAGCACTAACTATAGTCATGACTACACATGATCTAGATACGTTAGTTGCATTGTCTGACCGCATAGCGGTTATAGCTGATCAAAAAATTGTAGCATTAGGTAATTTATCTAACGTGATTAGTAATAAACACCCATTTATTACTAATTTTTTTGGTGGCGATCGCGGTAAGCGAGCGCTAGAAGGCATAAGCAATAACTTTTAGGGAAATCCAATGGAAAACCGTTCTCATGCACTTATAGCAGGCTTGTTTGTAATACTGTTGAGTGCGGCAATAGCGATAACTGCCATATGGCTCAGTGGAGAAACTGCCGATCATGCCCATTATATGTTGATGTCTGAAGGCTCAGTGTCGGGGCTCAATCCCCAAGCAGCAGTACGTTTTCGTGGCGTGAAAGTCGGTAAAGTGGAAAACATTGGATTCGACCCAAAAAATTCCCGTTTGATTCAAATTAGAATTGGCGTTGATAGAGATGTTCCACTAACCAAAGGTGTCTTTGCAACGCTTGGCTACCAAGGTGTGACGGGGCTTGCCTATGTTCAACTGGATGATGATGGTAATCAACCCGAACTACTGCAAACGCTTGATTACCATCATCACAATGAAGATGAATTGCCGCACATCCCAATGCGCTCTTCAGCACTGGACGAAATAGTGTACTCAGGACAGGATCTACTGAATAGTGTTAATGAAACAGTAAAAAGAATGAATACTTTATTGAATGATCAAAACCAAGAACGCTTCTCGCATTTTCTTGAAAATATGGAAGGTGTGACGAATGATCAGAACCAAAAACGCTTCGCACATCTTCTAGAAAATATGGAAGATGTGACTAGTAACCTTGGCAGTTTCACTGAACAATTACAACCAAATCTTAAGTCATTGCCAGAGTTGACGAATGAAGCTAGTTCATTACTTAAGAATACCGACCAACTAGTAAAGAATATTAACAAAATCGTGGAAAAAGTCGATCAGCAAGGAGGAATTGTAGACAACCTATCACAAAGCGCTGAAGAGCTTGCAGACACTATTCCTAAATTTCATGAAGCAATTGATGGCATCATACAAGATACCCGTAGCATTGATCGAGTTCTTCTACAGCTGGAAGAGCAGCCTAGAAGTTTAATTTTTGGTAAGCCCCCACCACAACCAGGCCCTGGAGAGGATGGGTTTGTATCACCTCAAGGAGCCTCAAAATGAGGAAACTTTATATTTTCTTAATTATTTGTATTACAGGTACAGGATGTACCATAGCACCCCATACCAAAACGCCGGTATCTATTTATGACTTTGGAATACAACAAGATTCAAGCGCACATAGCATTCCCACCCAGCAACAGGAGTTATGGTCAAGCTTGCTAATTTCTGAAGCAAAATCTCCTATATGGCTAAACAGTCAAGCAATCCAATATCGTTTAGCATATCTTGATCCTA
>JAHELA010000010.1:5060-21940 GCA_024644425.1 Nitrosomonadaceae bacterium | reverse complement strand
AAAGAAACAATAGAAAAAGCTATGGAGGCAGCCCACCGGCAACTTTCTGATGCTGGAGAATTTTCTGTAGAACAAGGGGAAGCCTTCAAAAAATTTATGAACCGAGATCTAGAAGAAATGGCGCGATATATGACTACACTGAAACAGGAGGCAAAAGAACGCTTACATCCAGCGCGATTAGGTGCCGGTGCCTTATCTTCAATGGCACAGTTACTGAAAGCAACCGATTTAGTTGTACAATCTCTCCTACAAAAGACAGAAGAAGCATTGCACTACCACACTGGCGAAATTACTTCAGCTGGAACACTAAGCTGCATAGAGTGTGGTCAGAAGGTGCATCTTAAACATACTGCTAAGATACCTCCTTGTCCAAGTTGTTATGCAACAAAGTTCTTAAAGGGATACTAAACAGCGTATGGTATGCTCATCCTCCCTTCACATAAAGTACAGTGCCGTGCTAATTTATCAAAATTATCTAAAGATTGAAGATATAAGATGAAATAGCAAAGTTAAATTATTGTCAATTTCTAAAATACTGTAATCTAAAATAAAATTTAGGCCTAAAAATATTTATATAAATGTATTATATCAGTTTGCCTGCCCCATTTAATCTAGAACATAATAGGATGTAATTACAGGTTTTTTTCGAAAAAAAACACAACAATATGAATGATCTATTACACCCTACTTCAAAAAACCTTAATAATGCAAAACCTTCTCTTTTTTCATTCGAAAATCGCATAAAACGTAATACATTTTGGAAAATTGTTACACCCATTTTTCTGATTTCATTCTGGCTTTCAAGTGTGTACGATGCAGAAAACAGTCCGCCAGGATTTTTATTGTCCGTAATTGGGCTCATTCTAAGTATTCTACTTGTTTGGATACTGTATGCGACCTATGTAAAAAGGCTACATGACCTAGGAAAGTCTGGCTGGTATGCATTGGTTGTGTTAATTCCATTTTTTAACCTATTATTCATTTTGTATCTTGGTTTTGCGCCTGGAAATATTGGTACTAATAAATATGGAGAGGAACCACTACAGTAGCTAGGCTAAAGATAGTAACAGTGAATAAAAAAATAACATTTTAATATGGCGTAAAGATAAATTAGATAAAGTTTAAATGTCTATGATTGAAACGAAATAAATTTCTGCATATAACTACTTTAGAAGCTAACTAGTATGTTATACGATAAATTGGTCTTATAATTGTAACTGTTGATTGTTCTACAAGAAATCAAACAGGAAAATACTTCTATGAATAGTAAGCACTGGTTCATAATCGTTTCTTTAGTCCTGCTTATATCAAACCCGCGAATCACAAACGCTGATCCTAAACTATTCACTAAAGATGCAAGTGGAAATATCATTTCTCTGACAGATATACCAGATAATTCCCCGCTGTTATCTTCACAACCAGTTTTATTTGTTCATGGTCACATTCGTAATTATCAAGCCACTTGGCTCGATACAGTTAATGGTTTCACCTCGTTTGGGGATGTGTTATCTGCAAACACTCATCTAGAAATTACACCTTACTTTATAAATTTTCAGAATAACAATCAATCAATTGTTGAGGATGCTGTTGAAATTGGTCAAGCAGTTGATATTATTCTGGGCCGACATAATTCTGACTACAACCCTGAAACATCCGATACCATTACACAACAATTAGTTGTGATTTCCTACAGTAAAGGAGCAATTAGTACACGTTTGTATCTGAAAAGCCTATATCCTCCAGAGGGGGAGCCTTTTCCGGCTGTACTAGGTGGATCATCGATGTTGCCTAATCACAGCTCTAACTTTCAACCAATCTCTGAGTTCATTGCTATTTCTCCGCCCAACCATGGACTCAAACAACTCGTTACGAGTAGTTCATTGTTATCAATTAAGCAACTCAATAATGGCTATGGAATATTTTGCCAACCATTGAATGATAATGCTGCAACAGACTTTATTGCAGAATTGAATGGGCATGCCATGCAAGACACGAATGCAAATGCTGCCCCTATTACACAAGACTATCCAAGCGAGGCACCAGGAAGTCGATCGATCAATCGATCATCTAGTGATGGGGTGCTGTATGTAACAATTTATTCTGAGCTAAATCGTGACCTTGTAGGTGGAGATGATCCTTCTGAAGTCAAATATCCCTACCTTTCAAACTGTCCAAATACTGAAGGTCGAAAACTTGCAAAGAATCTTGCGCCTGATGCGGAGAATATTTCTATTAATGCAGAAGAAATCCCTATTCTAGGTTCAGATATTCCTGATTCCAATGAGCTTGTAGTACATAGGAATACTGTCCATGCTTGCGAGGTAATTTATCGAGCACTATACACTGCTTCACATCACCGGCCACCAGCATCGGTACAACCAGATGTATGTATCAGTGAAAATAGTGTTCCAGAGATTCCTCAACCTTACTTAGCATGGTATGGAATTTTTATCGACTGGTGGAAGAGGCTATGGGCACATCTATTATAAATGTAAGGATCATATAACAAAGCCTGAAAATTATAGTTAAATAAAATTTGCGGTGATTTTTATTGTACTATAAGGTTCAATTCAACTATGTGTAGTAGCTTAACTACGTTATGCTACCTTCTAATCTAACAGGCTATTGTTACAAGCTATATATAGTACTTTTCGAATTAAAACTGATAGGTAAATTTGTATTAGTGTATATACTAGTGCAAGAGAGACATAAACAATGAAAAAATTAATTTCATTTATACCCGCCATAGTATTGCTATGTACTAGTGTTGCCAGTGCAGATAATCTTGAAGATGGAATAGATGCATATTATAAGGGAAACCAGACACAAGCTCTAGAATTGATTCGTCCTTTAGCCGAGGAAAATAATGCTGTCGCTCAATTTTTTCTTGGTAGGATTTTTATTAAAGCTGGGGGCGCTATAAATTATCAAGAAGCAGTAAAATGGTACCGCCTTTCTGCAGAACAAGGAGTTGCAACCGCACAATACTCACTTGGTAGAATGTATGCCTCTGGTAAAGGAGTAGCACAGAATAATCAAGAAGCAATAAAATGGTATCGCCTAGCAGCGGAACAAGGTGATGAGTTTGCGCAATTCTTATTGGGCAGGATGTATGCTACAGGAAGAGGTGTAACTCAGAACTATCAGGAAGCAATAAAATGGTATCGCCTTTCTGCAGAACAAGGAAATGAAATTACACAATTTTTACTTGGTAAAATTTATTACAGGGGTGAATATATAACTAAGGATTATCAAGAAGCAATAAAATGGTATCGTCTCTCCGCAGAACAAGGAAACGCGGTATCACAAGCTAAACTCGGTTGGATGCACACGAAAGGTGAAGGAACAGTTCAAGACTATCAGGAAGCAGCAAAGTGGTTTCGCCTCGCCGCGGAACAAGGAAACGCAACCGCGCAATACAATCTAGGGGCTATGTATGCTATGGGCGATGATGTAGTACAAGACTATGCCCGAGCATATATGTGGTTTATTTTTGCTGATGGTAATGGAGGAAAGCATGCAAAAAATAGTCTAGACAGGATAGTTAAAGAGATGACAGCTTCTGAAATTGCCGTCGCACAAAAAATGGTACAAGACTGTGAAAAGAAGAAATATAAAAATTGTGAGTAATATAAATCAATGCAAAGGCTTTATTTGTTTAGCTGATAGTCAAAATATTAGCTAAATACAGATAGGCTATTCTGGAAATTGATTTAATCATTTAGCACACCTACATTTGTAAACCTGGATCTTCCCCTGTACCCCATGCTCGGTCAAAAAAAGTAACTGTACCAAGCTTTGGATCATAAATTCCGAAATTGATAACCTTATTTTCCTTTAATATAAAGACAACATTCCATTTTTCAAATGAAGCCAAGCGTTTTAATTGGTCAGGAGAGCTAGAAACAGACGTAGGTTCACCCAATCTTTTTCTTACTTTCTCAAAAGTTGTTCCAAGTCCAAGGCCGAATAATTGATTGCAATAACGACATTTACCAATATATATAACTGCTTTGACCACTGAATCTTCGAAAAGAACTAGAAGTTCAGGCTCTTTATTTGAATCATTGAAAATCCAGATATTTTCATCCACCGATGCGATATCTGGATTCCCCTTGATAAATCTAACGTCAGAAACCTCGCTGCTGAGTGTAATAGAGAGAAATTCTGACTGAGCTGTTATTCGATTCTTATATTCACTATAGGCCCATGCAGCACAAGCTATAATAACTGTAACAACCAGCGTGGTAAGGAATACTTTTTTCCACCGCCATCTTTCTTTTGATTGACCATAAAGAAGCACCAGCCCAATAAGCATTGCTGCAAGCAAAATTCCTGCTCCCAACCCCATTAAACAGCCTCCTTATATTTTATAGCGTATGCTCATACTTCAAAATATACTATTGATTAACTTATTAATGTACAAAATTAACATTCAGTATATCTTGGTAGCAAGAAACTAAACTATGCAATGATCAACTTACAAATTATGATGTTAAAAATAACTATCCAAACAGTGCATCTAAATGCGCAGCTACACTTCTCCCCAATGCTGGCAACGAGTACCCTCCTTCTAAAACGGACACAATCATTCCGTCCGCGTGTATGTCTGCAATTTCTCTAATTTTAGTTGACACCCAAGCAAAATCATTTTCAACTAAGTTGAGACCAGCCATATTGTCATCAATATGAGCATCAAAGCCAGCAGAAATAAAAATTAATTCAGGCTTAAAAGCTTCAAGCATTGGCAACCATTGGGAAGATACAGCAGTGCGAAACTGCTGGCCCGCTGTACCTGCTGGTAAAGCAACATTGATAATATGATCAGATTTAATTTCTGTACCACTAAATGGGTAGAAAGGATGCTGAAATGTGGAACAGTACAAAACACTAGGATTGTCCTGAAAAATATCTTCAGTACCGTTTCCATGATGCACATCGAAATCTATAATTGCGATTTTCTGGAGATGATACTTATGTAACGCATGAACAGCTCCAACAGCAACATTATTAAAAATACAAAATCCCATCGCACGCTTTCGTTCAGCGTGGTGCCCAGGTGGCCTTACATTGCAAAATACTAATTTAGTTTGTCCCGTCATTACTAAATCAACCCCAAGTACGGCTGCTCCAGAAGCACGTAATGCAGCACTGAGAGAATGAGAGTTCATCGTAGTATCTTGATCTAATCTGATTATCCCCTCTTGCGGCGCTTTACTAAATATTTGGTCCACATACTCTGAATCATGTGATCTACAAAGTTGCTCACGAGTTGCTATAGGAGCATCATAATACTTAAGTGGAACATTAAAATCACTTGATAACAACCTGTTATTAATAGCTTTCAATCGATCCGGGCACTCTGGATGATTTGCTTCCATTTCATGTAGCATACAGTCAGAATGTGAGATAAATGCGATGCTCATATTGGTTGCTAATTAGCGGCTGAATAGAATTTTAAAACTGTGCACTTATTTATCAAATGAGGGAATTTAAATAAAGCTTAGCTTACTTGAGGGACTGCCGGATAGGGTAGCCGCTCCATGAGATAGCATAGACAGTCCTGACGAATAACTGCCTCGTCTAACGTTAACATTGCAGGCATCATTGATTTAATTAGTTTAATTTTTTGATTATTTATATAAAATAATTGCTCACCAAGTTCTTCGTCATTATCATTATAAGCAAATAATCGCGCCTTATTGTTGGAACGAACTATTCCAAAGCATGTATCTGCAGGAATTTCAGAAAAATTCATTGTATACAATTCTTTTTTAAATAAAATGTTCGCATTCTGATTAGTAAAGCTAAAAGTTACATCTTCTGGAACTTGTACTCGTGCTACTGTATGAAATAATTTTATATCTTGTGGTGATATAGGCTCATTCGAAATAAATTTCATACGTATTACTTTTTCAATGTAATCTAATGCGTGATCTATTCCACCAAGTAAGCCTGGCTTCCCACACTCTAATGTCACAGCAGGGCAAAACTTGCTAAATGCCATCGATTGCACCCCTTTTGGGGTTAAAAAATATACGACAATCGGTCCAAATAAAGTAGCGAGTTGAAAAAAACTATTCTCAAGTTTATTAATACAAGCGTAATGTGGATTTAAACCTGAATTGTTATGAATATCTACACTTGCAAATACATTTCTACGTCTCATTTCACTTACAACTTCCTGCATTATTGTAGCTTCTACTGTATTAGTTTCAGCTGTACCGGGCCAGACTCTATTGTAATCGGACTGGCCGGCAAGAATACGCTTTCCATAACGCGCTGCTTGAGTATTTCCAAATAGGATAGTTACCGAACGTGGTAATTCCAGATGCTGGTATTTCATCAGTAGTTTTTGAATTACATGAAATCCAGTACTTTCGTTACCATGCAGTAAAATACTAATAAATACAGGCTCCGACCTCTTACCTTGTAAATGTAAGAGAGTAGGCCCAGGAAATAATGTATAGAGTCTCTCAATATTAATATCTAATAGCTTCTGCGGAAAACTATCAATTTGACTTAGCTTTAAGTTACTCATTTCTCTAATAAAAAAACACTAAGGTTAATTGCCCCAAGTATGAACAGGCGCACCTGATTCCTGAAGCCCATGATAAATACGGGTTAATTCAGTCATATCACATTTGTGTAAAGCAACATATTTCCTCTGCCAACTTGCCCCAGTCTGCTGATTATCAACACGTGCAGCCATAATAGACAAATATTTATTGATATCAGATAAAGAAATATTTAGCATTTTCAAACCTTCCTCAGCCTGAGGAAGCAAAATATTTTGAATCAATTGAACAGGTTTAATTTCTTCTCCAAACCAAGTTATTGAATGTTCAAAGCTATGCATTGCGGCTGTGTAGAAATTTGATTTTATTTCATCATATTCAGGAAGAGCATGACCATCCTTAAACATCTGCCCCCAATAATGTTGTAATCCATAGTAAAACGCTGCATTTGCAATCATGTCGATAAAAGTAGGGCCAGCTGGAATTGCACGATGTTCAATTCTTATATGAGGCTGACCTTGCTCATTAAAGCCTAGTAAGGGGCGATTCCAGCGCCAAATTGTACCGTTATGTAAACGTAGATGTGAGAGCGTTCCATCATCTTTCTCAATTATGGGCAATAAAACGCAAAACTTATCAAGGTTTTCTTCAAATGATTCTAAAACTGAATTCTCCATATAACCACTTCCGAAGCTTACTCGATTCATAGAAGAAATAGGATTAGCTGTGTCAATAGATTGTTCAAATAATGGGATTCTTGTTTCATTCCACAAATCTTTTCCAAATATATATGGCGAATTTGCAGCTACAACTACCATAGGTGCCGATATCATTAGTGCAGCATTATAATAGTTGTGAGCATCTTGTGCAGGAACCTGAGTATGAATCTGAAACGATGCAGTAGTTGCTTCTAACATAACAGTTCCACTATCAAGCTCTAACAGTTCATTTCCTTGAATATATAAATGTAAATATTTTTTCTTACATCTTGCCATTATTTGTTCGTTCAATGCGCGATATCGTTTCATATCAGACATAGAGTCTTTATTTAAAGCTGAAAGTTGAAATGTTGGAAGCGTGCCAATCATTAAGAGTAGTGATGGTGTACTAAGATGTCTGGCAACATCTTGAGCCTGTCTCCAGGTATCTTCTAATTCCAACTGAAAACTCGTAAAAACAGTATTTATCAAATTTCTAGGCGAGTTATTAAACTCAAGACTAAATTTGGCTAACTCAGGCGAGGCTAATGGGTTATTAAATTGTTCCAGGAACTCTTTATTAAGTGGTACTGGTCTATAAGTCCTATCTAATAACCAACTCTCTATTTCGAATCCACCAATAAGGTTATCATTAGACAAAAGACCTTGTTTAAACCATTCTCTTAATTTTTCTGTTTCTTGTTTAAGGCAAGAATGAAATATCTTGAAATCTTTTTTAGAAAAAGATGTATTTGTAATTTCTTGTCCCATAGCTTACAAAATAAATTCAGTATTACCTTATAAGAAAAAACATCAAATAATTACAATATAAAATAAGGAATTAAATACATAATAAATTGCTCATTAATATACTCCTTTAGTTTAGAATTTCCTCGACACTCCATTAAAAATATTTACCTTTTAATGAACAAAATAACACTATGAACTAAAACCTAGACAACAAATATAACAGCATGTAACCATTAAATTAGATTTAATGTAATCATTCTGCTCGCAGAGCATCGACAGGGTTCATTCGTGCTGCACGCATAGCTGGTACAACGCCAGCAGCTAGACCAATCGCCATTGACAACCCAAATGCAACTAAAACATATTCCCATTGGGTAGTAACTGGTAATTCACTCACAAATATTTTTAACAGCCAAGCAATAGCAGTACCTATAATTAACCCACCCAGTCCACCTAGAGTGGACAGTACGATAGACTCCATTAAAAATAATATGAGAATACGTTCCCGCGTAGCGCCCAGCGCAGTAAGTAAACCTATTTCAGCAACACGCTCAGCAACGGCAATATGCATTAACGTAACCATACCTACAGCACCTACAAGTAGCGAGATTCCTCCGAGCGCACTGACTGCAAAAGTAAGAACATCTAACACAGTAGATAAAGTATCCAACATTTTTTGTTGTGGTGTAATAGTAAAATCTTCTCGACCATGCCTAGCGATAAGAATATCTCGCGCATCATCAACCACAGTCTGTGAAGAAATGCCAGGCCGATAAGCTATATGAATTTCCATTACACCCTCACGATTAAAAATTTCTAGTGCACGCGCAGTGGGAATATACACAGTATCATCAAGATCAAAACCAAGTACTTGCCCTTTAGGCTCCATGACACCGATTATTCGGAAGCGAGACATACCAACCTGTAAACTTGATCCTAATGGATTAACATTACCAAATAATTCAGTTCGAGCCTTTGAACCTAAGACAGCATAAGCACGTGGACTACGTGGATCGTCTGCTGGTAAAAACTGTCCAACCGCAACTTTAATGTTAAACACATGCGGAAAGTCTGGACCTTCACCGTAGACAGTAACACGGCGGCTGCGCCCAAGGGCGCGAATTTCCGCATTGCCCATTACACTAGAATTAGTGTACTGTGCATAGCGAGAAGAGGCTCTCAGTGCTAACTCATCTTCAATTGTGAGTAATCGAGCGCTACCAATAGCGCCTAATGATGCGCCATGAGTGCTAATTTTTCCTGGTGTAATATTAACGATATTAGTTCCAAACTGAGTAAATTCAGACAGCACAAACTGATGGATTCCTTCACCGATAGAAGTTAGCAAAATAACTGCTGCAATACCTATCCCAATTCCTGATCCAGATAAAATAGTACGTAATCGATGTGTTGTAAGTGAACGTAGTGCAAAATGCATGGTTTCAATACTGTTCATTTTGTATTAAGTGCCTGAACAGGATTAAGCCTTGCAGCACGTGCAGCGGGCAAGAGACTTGCAAGAAGACCCGTCACAAATGCAATAGTGATTCCTGCAAGACTCGCCCAGGTAGGTGGCCATGCAGGAAGCTGAGGGTAAGCAAAACGAAGTAGTAGACTTCCAAACTGCCCTAGCGCAAAACCAAGAACTCCGCCTGAAAATGATAACCATAGTGCTTCAGCTAGAAACAGATGATGAATGTTGGCCGATGGTGCGCCAATAGCTTTTAGTAATCCAATTTCAGAAGTACGTTGGCTTACTGAAACCAGCATCACGTTCATCACTAAAATACCTGCTACAGCAAGACTAATTGCAGCGATTCCCGCCACACCTAGAGTCAATGCACGTAGGATACGGTCAAATGTAGCTAGTACAGCATCTTGCGTAATAACAGTAATGTCGTCTTCGTTGTCATGACGCTTTCTTAATATCTTACGTATCTCTTCCTTAGTAGATGTAAGCTCACCACGACTCCTAACTTCAACTAAAATACGAAACAAGGATGAAGTATTAAATAGCTCTTGGGCATGATCAATCGGGATAATAACGATTTCATCAGTGTTATACCCCATTGACTCACCTTGTGGTTTGAGTACACCCGATACCAAAAAACGACGGTCTCCAAGCCTCACTCGTTTACCAATAACATTACCCTGAGAAAAGAATTCTCGCGCAAGCTTCCAACCTAAAAGAATTTGTGCGCCATGCGCTGTCCCACGGTCAAGAAAACTTCCTTGAGCAAGTTCTATATGACGTACTGGTAATATTTCTGCTGTGCTACCAAGAACGGTAACTTCGCGCAAACGACTGGCTGCAGCCAGCTCTGCAACGCCTATGTTTAGTGGCGCATAGCGCCTAACCTGCGGGAGACGATCAAGTGCTTCAGCATCTTCTAGCGTTAGATCGCGTGGAGTCTGACCAAGTGCAGCACCAGGAAAACTACCTACAGTTTCCGCTCTGCCAGGAATAACAACGATTAAATTAGTACCGATAGAGGAAAACTTGTTAGTTACATAACGCCTAGCTCCATCTCCTAGTGCAGTCAACACCACTACAGCAGCAACACCCAACGCCATTGCCAATACGATTAGCAAAGAACGAGTCTTGTAACTTACAATAGTTTTTAGAGAAAGAAATAGCGTATCGCGCAATTTCATCTAGACGCCTTTTTATCGTCTGATACCACTTCTCCATCGCGCATGGCAATATGACGATTTGCTCGTGCGCCTAATTCACGATCATGCGTAACGATGATGAGTGTAGTTCCTGATTGGTGTAATTTTTCTAGAAGCGCAATAACTTCTGCACCATTACGATGATCAATATTACCAGTAGGTTCATCTGCTAGTATGGTAGGCGGCTGCAAAATCATAGCACGTGCAATCGCAGTACGCTGACGCTGACCACCCGACATTTCAGCAGGGCGATGCTGAGATCTATCTTGTAAATCAAACTTAAGTAATGTTTCTTCCACTAGTAATTTTCGCCTCGCGGGTTCAATTCCCTCAAGAATTAACGGTAATTCAATGTTTTCAGCTGCTGTCAAACGAGGCACAAGATGGAATGATTGAAATACAAAACCGATTTTTTTTCTACGCACATGTGCTTGCTCAACTTCGGATAAAGCCGTTACATTACTTCCATCTAGCTCATATTGCCCACTATCAGGATTGTCCAATAGCCCAATTATGTTTAGTAAAGTAGATTTGCCTGAACCAGACGGCCCCATAATAGATACATATTCACCCGATGCAATTTCAATATTTATTCCGTTCAATGCGTGTACCATTTGATCTCCCATTTGAAATACACGCATAATGCCGGATAAATAAATCATGGAGAAACTTTTTGCCTTACTTGTGTACCAGCTTTTACATCTTCTCGGTCAGACGATAGTAATACTTGATCCCCAATATTTAAACCATTAATAATCTCAATAAATGCCCAATTTTTAAGGCCAGTTTCTAGACTACGCTCGTATAATTTGCCGTCAACTCCTAGAACCAGTACTTTGTTTTCCTGTCTCATTGCTTGAGCGGGCACACGTAACACGTCTTCATGCCGGTCGATAACGACTTCAACATCTGCGCTATATCCGACCAGCAGCAATAGCTTTGGTGGTTCTTCAAAATCTACCTCGACGTCTACTGTGCGCGCCTGTTTTTCTATCTCGGTAACAAAGGGAGCAATACGCCGTATCTTTCCATTGAAGATCTGGCCTGGAAGAGCATCTAGCGTGATACGTGCGGGCTGTCCTATTTCTAATTTGGGTGCATCTACCTCATCCATTGGTGCGCTAACATAAAGGCAAGTATCGTCAATCAGATCAACTACAGGTGGTGTTGGTATCCCTGGTGGTGAAGGAGTTGCATATTCACCGATTTCACCGGTAACAAGAGCAACGATACCGTCAAATGGTGCTGTAAGAACTGTGCGTTCCAATCCAGATCGTGCTACCTCAATTTGTGCATAAGCCCGTTTTACATCTGCTGCTGCTGCATCACAGCTCGCTCGACGAGCGAGTGCTTCAGCATCTGCATCATCACTTCGTTGTTGACTGACAAAATTTTTATCAACTAGTTGTTGAATACGTTTAGATTGGCGATTTGCCTGATCTGCGATAATACAAGCCTCACGTTGTTTCTCTCGGGCAGTAATTAGTTGCCGCTGAGCAAGCTCATGTTGAGCAGACAACACACTATTCCATATCTCCAGCAACACTTGACCCTGCGTTACACGCTCTCCTTCCTTAATATGAAGCTTAATAATCTGACCCCCTGCCGCAGGTGCCAGCCTTGCACGGCGGCAAGCTTTGATGGTTCCAGCACGAGTATTTACTGCTGTTGACTCCACAGGACCACGCGTAATTGTGGCAAGCTCAGCTTCAATAGGCTCAGGTCGAGTTACGAACCAAACCGTATAAGCTAACAAAGCTACAATTAATATTATAATTACAAGACGAGATACTGTTTTTGATTCTGGCATAGCTTAATAATTAAGTCACATAAGCAGCAATGTAACATCCAGTTAAGTAGAATAGAAGTTTTTTACAGGCCCTTACATGGACCAAGATTAAAGTTATAAGGAGAATAATAATGAAAAAATTAAGGACTAGGTTAGTATTTATACTTATCCCCATGCTTGTATCCTCTGTTGCAACTGCAACCGAGGCTGAAAAATCACACATGGATATATCGAAATACCCCTCACATACTTGTTCCGCACCTACAAGACCAGTTGAACCTGGTTCACTAAATACACAGAGCGAAGTGGATAAATATAATGCAAAAGTAGATAATTATAATTCGAAGATAGTAAAATACACGGATTGCATACAGAAATATGTTGATATTGCAAAGAATGACATAAAAAAGATTAGAAAAAAAATAACCGATGCAATAAAGGAAGCCAACTCTCAATAATGTATTTAAATTAAACGTATACAGCAGAAACAATCTTTCTTTCTGATGTTAAGCTTAGCTCTGTATGAAAGGATTTACCCATGGCTTTCTAATAATCAAACTATATTAGGAAGGCTCGTTTCCCCCCGCGAGAATTCCACATAATCTTCGATCGCGCTCTTGTACATAAACCTCAGTAACAATACGTTCTAATTTATCATTAGGCTCAAAAATGTATCTTTCTACCCCTACAATTTCTGGGTTTATGCCTGGCCTAGCTCCTGCAATATTATTGTCAAGAACTAGATGATTCCCAACTATGATGTTAGGGATGGAAGTATCAGCAATAATTCGGCCGCCGCTATCATCTTCACCAATGTGAAAACCATATTTATACTCCATTTAAAAACCTCTTCCTTTGCTTATACCTAGAATCTGCAAATTATGGCAACTATGCTAAATATCTCTTTTGGATCCTAGAAAATGCTGGGTCAATTTGTTTAAATGGCATTTATGAACATAAAGTAATTAATCATTTAGCCAGTCTAATGCCTTTTCTGTATCTTCAAAATATTTTGATTCGCCAGATATAAACCATGAGCCAATTTTAGCTGTAAGTTCTTGCCAGCGTTTATTGCCTAAAATAGCAATCTTTTCAAATTCCCTGCCATGCTTCACGCCTAGCTTAAAGTCATCCCAAGCTGCTCTTACTTCCCAGCCATCAAAATCAGAGGCATCAAAAAAAACTTTAATTTTTGGTGTCTTGACACCTTCAAGAGCTGATTCAATCATTGGCGTGATTGTGAGATAGTCTTCGTGGGTAAGCTTCCCTACTGCTTTTAGCGTTAAAAATAAGTGATCATTAATACGTTCAATGCCAATTGATAGCCCATGCCGTACAATAGGTTTACTCATTTTATTTACTCCATTTCCTTATTACGATTCTGTTTATTTACGTTTAACAAGCCCCCGCTTAGTCAACCACTCAACCTCATCTACTAACGCTTGGTTTATTGATGTTTGTAAAAACCCCAGCTCATGTTTTGCTTTGTCACTATTAAAAAACATGGGGTGGCGAGTAAGTCTTACACCATTCATGGGTGCTCTAGGTGGACGGTGTGTTATGTGATCAGATGTGAATTCACAAACAGCACCTGCAGCCAAAGCAACCCAATAGGGAACACGAAACTTAGGCATAGAGATCCCTGTAATCTCCTCAATACGATGTAACAGCTCAGATAAAAATAAATTCTCATTTCCAAGAATGTAACGTTCGCCATCACGCCCATGCTTTGCAGCAAGGATATGACCACGTGCAACATCACGTACATCTACTATATTTAAACCACAATTAAGATAAGCTGGAGTTTCGCCATTTATAAAATCAAGGATCATACGTGTGGGTGGTGTAAGCCTCCTATCTCCAGGTCCAATTGGCAAAGTGGGAGCAACAATTACCAATGGCTGTCCATTATGTGCTGCTTTAAAAGCTTCTTGCTCTGCTAAAAATTTTGATCGGCAATAGGGTCCAGGCATCTCATTTACTTTACGTTTGACTTCTGAATCTACTAATACATCCATGTTTGAACTTCCAGTAAGAATAGATTCGGTAGACGTGTACACTATTCTTTCTAAGTCATGTTTAGCAGCCTCTTCAAGAACCGCACAAGTACCTTCAAAATTTACGCGCTGAAATTCATCTTTATCATTAGCCCATAAATTGGGATTTGCCGCTAAATGGTATAGATGTCGTGCTCCCTTCAGTGCTTTACATACTGCACTCGAGTCACATATTGAACCACGCACAACCTCTACATCAGAAGAGAGTTCTACGTTGGGCAGTTCCAATACTTTGACTGTTTCTCCATCATCTAGTAATTGTTTTACTAGATGCGAGCCAATGAATCCGCCTCCACCAGTAACGAGAGAATGTCCACTACTCAAGGATTCTCTTCCTGAGGTAAAGCTAAAAATTGTACGGGAAAGAAAGTAGAGAACGAGAGAAATTCAAATGTTAGCTTATACATAATAAAGTTTTTATTGTTGATTAAGTTAACTATTATACGCTGAGTAGGCAAAAAGGCTCTACTCTAACTAGTAAATGTATTATTATAATAATTTTAAATCAATTAGTTATCTCAATACAAGATAAATTATTTGTTACAAAGCTAATTTTTGCTTTTATTATTAATGTCTAAGGTTACAAAATAATATTTAAAATAAAGATAATACCCTACATTAGATATAAAACAGGTATCGAAATAATCTAAGCTCAAATCATATAAATTGGATAAAAAACTAGTTAAATGTTTAGTCTCTTTAGGGTCAAAATAGTATTTTTCATACCAACAGAATAAAAGACTCGTATAAAGGATTTAATGTTGACTGTTAACTATTTTTAGAGTCTCTATTGAACTTTTATCCCTCAAACACCATCTATAGGTCCTAATTCGAACAATATCTTATTCTGGCAACTAAGCAAAACGATTTATAAATTCTAATGATGAAGATAAATTATTTGTACGTGATGACAGGGAGTTCAAAATGAAAAGAAGTCTAGCAGTTTTATATCTTATCTTAGTATGGTTAATTACAGCGCCAGTATATGCGCTTGATAATGGAGTAGAAAATTTACGAAAGACAGGTAAAGCTTTCGCATCGGTGGCACGTGAAGTTTCCCCTTCTGTAGTATTCATTCAAGTTGAGAGTAAAGCGTCAAATTCTAATCAATTTTCTTTTCATTTTGGTCCTGGGAACCCTTTCGGTGATGACCTGTTCAAGCGATTCTTTGGCGACCAATTTCCCGGAATTCCTCGTACTCCCCAACCTAATGCACCTCAAGGTAACCGTCCAGCAATCGGTCAGGGCTCCGGCTTTGTCTTCTCTGCGAAGAAAACAGACAGGACCTATATATTAACTAACAATCACGTAGTTCAGGATGCCGAAAAGATTCTTGTTAAGTTTCAAGACGGTACAGAATTTGAAGCTAAAATCACTGGGCGTGATCCTCAATCTGACATTGCTGTGCTTGAAATTAAATCAAGCGGGTTACCTCCCCTTTCCTTTTCTGACTCTACCCAGCTCGAGGTTGGTGAATGGGTTGTAGCTATTGGTAATCCTTTCGGTTTAAGTCATACGTTAACAGTGGGAGTAGTTAGCGCAAAGGGGCGAACCAGCGTAGGAATAAACGATTATGAAGATTTCATTCAAACTGATGCGGCGGTAAATCCAGGTAATTCTGGTGGTCCACTTGTTAATCTTGACGGTAAAGTAGTGGGGATTAATACTGCTATTTTTAGCCGTAGTGGTGGGTATATGGGAGTTAGTTTCGCGATCCCAAGTAACTTAGCTGAAGCGATCGCAAATCAATTAATTGAAAAAGGAGAAGTATCACGCGGTTTTCTGGGTATAGTAATTCAACAAATCACTACTGAACTTGCCAAGTCTTTTAATGTTAAACCAGGGCATGGAATTATTGTTTCTCAAGTAAGTGAAAACTCACCAGCTGAGAAAGCAGGCTTGCGTCAAGGTGATATTATTATTAAATTCCGAGGTAAAAAAGTAGAAGAAGTTGGTCGATTTAGGAATCAAGTGGCTTTAACTTCGCCTGGAAGTCGAGAACAATTAACCATCATCCGAGATGGAAAACAAAAAAAATTAAATGTTACTATTGGAAAGTTAACTGATGACAATAAACTTGCTGCAGCAGACCCATCATCACAAAAAACAGAAGAAATAGGTATAAGTGTACAGACACTTACACCACAGCTTGCTAAGCAATTTAACGCTAAACCAGGTGAAGGTGTAGTTGTAACAGAAGTTCAACCTGGTTCAATAGCTGCCATGGGGGGCATTAAAACTGGAATGGTTATACTGCAAGTCAATAATAAGCCAACAAATAATGCAGCGGCGTTCAAACGTGCAATTAAAGAAAGTAGTAACGAGAAACGGGTGCTGTTGCTTACTCGTAGTGGCAATATGCAGCAATTTTTTGCTTTAAGTTGGTAAAGTAATC
>JAHELA010000010.1:1969-4960 GCA_024644425.1 Nitrosomonadaceae bacterium | reverse complement strand
CTTACCTTTGAAACAAATTCGTGTGTTAATGTTTTCTTTTTAATTTACGCCATATCCATGGTGGTAACGGAGCCGAGTCTATCCAGAGTCCATATCGCATCATCCTGGCTTTACGCTCAGCCTCCGCATAGGTTCGTCTATCGCTCACAGACAAATCATACTTATACCCTTTGTAATGCCATGCCATACCTCGTCTTATTTGCTCTAGATTTACATCAACTCCATTAATCAATATCTTCCCCAGCTCACGCCCATATTGGTCTCGTTTATTAGATTTTACTGTGACCATTTTTCTATAAACTAAGTTACTCAGACTTTGTTTCGAGCGTTTACCAAAGGGTTGTTTTCTCTCTGGTGCATCAATACCAACTAAGCGAACTTTATGCTGCACCTTATGAAAATCTAAAATGGTCACTGAATCGCCATCAGCAATTTTAATAACATCACCTATATAATCAGCCCTTACCGAAAAAGACAAAGCCCATATTAGGACGGTAGCAATATAAGTTAATCTCAAGTTGACCTCAATCTATCATTTTTTATAAAAGACTATTCTTCACTAGATTCCCTTACCACAATAAAATAAATACATGGTGCTATTTTATAATAACTACTTATATTATTTTGCGTGAAAATCAATCTTAAACGAACTTTCTTGTAACTTAATTTGTCATTAATAAAATTAGTGGGCACGATTTTATATTGACTAAAAGGCTTTAGACTTAAATTTAAGGGAACAATATAGTGGCTAAATCTAAAAATAAGTTGCGTGACAATGAAAAGACATTATCTAAAAAAGTACCCTGTTGTAGCCTTCCTGTTTTACCCGATCGACAACTTAACGATAATTTAGACCCTAAACGTGAATTTCTAATTCGTTATATTGAAAAAAAATGGGTAAACCATACAGTACTTCATTATTATTTCTTCAATACACCTAAACCATGGAATACAAGTAATACACAAAAAAATGTTGTTAGAGATTCATTTCAAGAATGGAAAAATCTTGGCATTGGGTTAACCTTTATTGAGGTTAATAATCCAGCTGAGGCTGAAATACGTATTGGATTTCAATCTGGATCCTCGTGGTCTTATGTAGGAAGGGATGCTATAGATTTGGTTCATAATATCAATCAAAGAACTATGAATTTTGGTTGGGACTTGACAACAATTTATGGGCGCGACACTGCTTTACACGAGATTGGACATGCTTTAGGTTTTCCACATGAACATCAAAATCCAAATGCTGGAATTATATGGGATGAAGATGAAGTTTATTCATATTTTAAAGGGTCTCCAAATTTCTGGAATCGTGATACGACATACTACAATATTATTAGGAAAATTCTGCCAGAAGATGTAGCAGGTTCACAGTGGGACAAAGATTCCATAATGCACTATCAATTTGAAGCAGGTCTAATTGACTTCCCAGAAAAATATCAAAAACAACCACTTATTCCTGAAGCTGGGCTATCTAATATAGATATTAAAGAAGCACGAAAATTTTATCCTAAAAGAACTAAGAAAAAATTGCCAAAGTTAAAACCTTACCTATCCGAATTAGTGCGGATCAGTCCAGGTGAACAAATAGATTTCTTGATCCAACCAGAAGTGAGTAGAAAATACATAATGCAAACTTTTGGAAGTATAGATACTGTTATGGTGCTTTTTGAAGATATTAATGGAGAACCTGTATACCTTTCCGGTGATGACGATAGTGGCACAAACTTTAACTCTATGATAGAAAATAGGCTATTGTATGGACGAACTTACCATTTACGGTTGCGATTGTATTATTCAGAAAGATCTGGTCATGGAGCAGTAATGCTTTGGTAGTAATTCCAAAAATAGCCATTTATTAATCTTTCTTACTTTAACCCATGATATATTCCATCACCGCTAGCATCGACGCCGCCATCAACGGGTAGAATCACTCCTGTCACCCAGGTAGCATTGGCTAAATAAAAAACAGCATCAGCTATATCTTGCGGCTTCCCGTACCGACCAAGGGGCTGCATATTATTAAGGGCAGAAAGCTGCTCTTTGGAAAGCTCTCCTAGTATAGGCGTATTTACGACTCCTGGTGCCACAGCATTTATACGAATGTCGTCTAATGCCAATTCAACTGATAAGTTCTTTGTAAGCGCCATGAGCCCTCCCTTAGATGCAACTGGAGCACTAGAAGGAAAATTAAATATACTATTAGAAGCTAAAACCGTGCCAATATTAATGATGGTTCCACCATGTCCTTGTTTTTGCATTTGTCTTACTACTGCTTGTGTAAGCACAAAAGTTCCACGTAAATACCCAAGATAGGTATCAAGCTCATCAATAGTATATTTTGTAAACGCTTTAGAATTAAAGATGCCTGCATTATTTATAAGAATATCTATCTTCCCGAAACGCGCCACTGTTAATTCCACTATCTGATCAGATGATTTAGGATTAGTAATATCTCCGGATACAATGGCAACCTGATCTGGATGGCCAATCTGTTCCGAAGCACGAACAAGTTTTTCTTTAGTCCGTCCATTTAGGACAACATTAAATCCCTTTCGCACAAATATTTCAGCAACAGCCAGGCCAATACCGCTACCCGCTCCAGTAACAACTACTGTTTTTTGACTTGTACTCATTGATTTGATTCTTTTTATGGTGCCATATCAGCTGATTCTACTACTCGACATTTAGAGAAAGTTAATATTAATATAAGAAATATAGAGTAAATTGCTCTAAGAAAATTGATATTTCTAAAAGAGGCATTTAGATAAAATATTTGTAGATAATATCTACTTTTTGCTGACAAAGGAAAAATAAGGGCAGCCACTATAGGACCCCTTTACTACAGTACCTGATGAATTAGAAACAAGGATTCTTTTACACTTACCAGCACCATATTTACCGGTAACGAATGTAGTCCAAGTATAGGTAGATCCTCCATTATAGGAATTAGGTACTATTGAATCTGGCACACCCCATAAAACTGTAACA
>JAHELA010000010.1:0-1869 GCA_024644425.1 Nitrosomonadaceae bacterium | reverse complement strand
ATTAAAGAATAACTCTAATATATGGTCTATCTTTTACAAGCAAATTTCCGTACTCTCTCAACAATACCTCCAGAGAGAACTGCTTCCCACTTTGAAGGATTATTATTGGTTCTAACTACTTTGCCTCCACCCATATTTTCTGAGTGGAAACTTGAGTAAAGCAATTTATACCGTTTTTCCTTACAATCATATAAAGTCTGAAACATTGCTGAATTGAATTTAAAATCTGCCTTACTCTGCATTTTCTTGTAGTCAACTAATTCCCAAATTTTTACCTTATTACTCGCCTTACGACGAGTATTAGTAGTATCAACATAAGTAATTCCCCTGTAGCTAGTGTCAACAGGAACCCACTCTGCTATCGCACTACTACTTACCATAATAGTAGTTAAAGTTAATAAAATATTTCTCATAGAAGACCTATCGTCTATCTATTATATTTTAAATGTAAATTTCTCAGAACAACTGTCTATAGTCCAAATCTAACCAATCTGCTACGCTATCATCAAAGCGAGTTATTATGAAACAGATTAATAATAGACAAAACAAACAAACTCAACGAGCTTGTGGGCGCCGTTTTTCTGAAACTAAACTCCCTACTTACCGGCGCAAAAAGCCAAAAGTAGGCGCACGAATAAAATCCCAGAAACGATCTGTATAAATAGTACAGGGATTATAGTATCGAATTTATAGCGTCTTACTACAACACATCAAGCACCAGAGTGCCTATGTCTACAAATTTTGGTAATAGTAGTGAAAACTAGTAAGCCAGAAAAAGCTGAATATGCGCAACTTGGCTTAAGCCTACTTAAAATTATGGTTCTTGCTGGGATTGCTGGTATTTTAGCAGAAATAGCACTCTTAGTTTACCAGGATCATGTCGCTCGAGAGCAAGTTTCAGAAGCATATATATTTATAAGTAAGGTTAAATCCCCAATTACTAAATTCTTTACAGGTAATGGAATATGGCCAACAAAAGACCAATTTAATTCGCTTCAACCTGCGCAAGATAACAAATATGTTTCTACTATCACCCCAGTAATTCTTACTTCTGGTTTTCAAGTAACTGCAACGTTTAAAAAAAATGTTGGAGTCAGTACAAATCTAGTTAACTCAACTATTGTACTAGCAACAAAAAATGGCCAAGAATGGATATGTGATGATCTATCCATCACCGAAATAGGCGGAACTATAAGCACTACTCCTTCTAAATACCGCCCAGAAAATTGCCAATAACAAGTTAATCAGCAATAAACCCTACTCTATCTTAGTTTCTAATATCACAGAGTACTAGAAAAAAGGATGAATCCTACTTACTTATACCTTGTATATCGCTAAATTTTTAAGAGAAAAATTAAATACAGTGTGCCACCATTTGTTACCAGCACATATCTAGTAACAACATATCATGTATCGCAATATATAAAGCTATAGTATTTTGAGTTCTTCAGTAGCCTTACTACTTATATGGAAAACTCATTAAAAATAATTCTAAATGCAACTATAAGTAGAATTACTAATGCAAGTGCTGTTTTAGCTTCACTGCTCATTTCAACACCTTACGTTCCATTAAGTCTAAAATCTCACCCACCAACTATTTTGTTAAGATGAAAAATCTGGTTGTCAAATGTTTTTTAGAGCTAATCAACCTTTTTTCTAATTAAAATAGCTACTTATCTTTGTTTATATGCATTTTTTAAGTTACAAAATTTTTAATCTAAATTAGTACTTTTCTATTTCAAGTACTATTCTTCTACTAGTATTAATCACAAAAGAATAACTAAATCACTGCAACACGATTACACAGATATTATGTGATGTTTATTACAGAAATAACTTGTAAGTTTTAGTAATGTACTAAGCATAATT
>JAHELA010000103.1 GCA_024644425.1 Nitrosomonadaceae bacterium | reverse complement strand
AGGAATTCATGAAAGTGCATCATGCCATCTTCCATTGGAGACTGATAAGGACCAACTTCATTGATGCCCTGATTCATTAATGCGCGTCGCCCAGCTGTCATTAGCTTACAAATCCTGTCATCTTCCTCTGCTGTTTCGTTGTATGCTGCCTGTTCAGTATTTACAAAGTCACGCTCAAACAAAGTAATTTCTTCAGGATAATAGAATTCAACCACATTAGTGCAGCTTTCTATTCCGGTTGGTAACAAAGTACTAATAATAAGTACATGCGGGTACCATTCAAGCATGATGTTGGGATAATAGAGCATCCATATTGCTCCGTGGTATGGTGCCTTGCCTGAAGTCTGACGCAACACTTGCTCATGCCATTTAGCATAAATTGGAGTGCCAGGATAAGTAAGAGCATGGTTCACGCCAACAATCTGCATGTTATACCAGCTATCAAATTCCCATTTTAATTCTTCAATATTGACAAAATTTCTAAGGCCAGGATGGTACGACTCAACATGGTAATCTTCTAGAAATACCTCAATAAAAGTTTTCCAATTACATGAATATTCCTTCACTTGTACTCGATCTAGGATATATCCGGAAAAATCGAAATCTACTAGTGTGCTTAAATTAGCCATATCGTATGAAACATTGCGTCTACCAGAAAATAATAAGCCATTCCAATTTTGAAGTGAGGTTTTCTGAAGATCTAGACAAGGATTATCGGAAAAGTGAGGTGCGCCCCGCAACTTACCATTAATATCATAGGTCCAGTGGTGTACAGGACAAACAATGTTTCTGATATTACCGCTTCCCTTGAGCAGGAGGGACTGCCGATGGCGACAAACATTGGAAAGCAGCTGAATACCATTTTTATTGTTAACTAGTACCTTGGCACTATCCATCCACTCCAACACATAATAATCACCAAAATTTGGTGCCATAATTTCATGACCTACGTAACCTGGTCCCTGGTCAAATAAGAGATGCTTTTCTAATTCATATATATGAGAATCAAGGTACCAGCTAACCGGCAGTTGAGCCGATTTCTGAGTTAGCCGCGTAACGTTAACAAGACTAGACATATTGGCGCTTTATATCTCCTTGAGTGTAAAAATCTGATGTAGTATATAAATTATATGTTAAACAGATTTAGTAGGTCATGAGGGAGAAGCTACTTAATACTATAAAAGCCGAAATCCAGCACAAAAGATTGAAACATGAAAAGAAAATTTCAAGTATTTAATTGACCTGACCCGGTCAATTGCGTTACTTTTAACTCTTTCGGAGGAATCACTCATACACCATTTACACACTTAACTTATCATGACAAAAAACTCCAAGCCAGTCAAATCAACCAAACCAGAAAATTTTGAAGCGGGACTGACTGAATTAGAAAATATAGTTGCCTCAATGGAAGCAGGACAAATGCCTTTGGAGGCTTCTCTTTTAGCACACAAACGTGGCACAGAATTGCTTCAATATTGCCAAGCTGTGCTTCAGAATGCACAACAACAGGTACGCCTTCTTGAAGCTAATACACTCAAAAATTTCTCGCCGCCTAGCATAGATGATCAGTGATTTTCAGGACTGGGCTAGAAACCGCCAGGCGCGCATAGAAACCTCCCTAGAAACCCTTCTTCCCTCTGCAAAGTTCTCACCAGAACAACTGCATGATGCAATGCGTTACACTGTTCTAGGAGGTGGAAAGCGAATACGTCCATTGCTTGCCTATGCAGCTGGAGAGCTTAGCATGGCAGATGAAGAACGAGTAACCATCGCCGCTATTGCGGTTGAATTGATTCACGCATACTCACTAGTACATGATGATCTACCGTGTATGGATAATGATGTATTGCGGCGAGGCAAACCAACTTGTCATATAGAATATAATGAAGCTATTGCACTACTAGTCGGAGATAGTTTGCAGAGCCTAGCTTTTCAATTGTTAGCAGAGTATCGTCTGGCCGATACTCCCCATGTACAATTGGAGATGATAAAGCGACTTGCGCAGGCAGCTGGATCGCGCGGCATGGCAGGTGGACAGGCAGTTGACCTTGCTAGTATTGGTAAGACCTTAAGTCTTCCAGAACTCGAGTTTATGCATATACACAAAACCGGATCACTAATCAGAGCTGCTGTTATGATAGGTGCTTGTTGTGGTAAAAGCTTAAATGATTTGCAACTAAAAAATCTTGATCATTTTGCAAAAAATATTGGGCTTGCGTTCCAAGTGGTAGACGATGTACTTGATACCGAAGCAACCACAGCCACTTTAGGTAAGACTGCGGGTAAAGATGCAGAAAACAACAAACCAACTTATGTAAGTATTCTAGGAGTCAACCAGGCTCGTAAACTAGCAGAGGAATTGCGACATGATGCATATCAGTCACTTGAATATTTCGGTACAACAGCAACACGATTGCGACAAGTAACTGACTTTATAATACAGCGAGAGTTTTGATACTAATAACTCTTTCTCATCAATCGTACTGTATAACGTTTTATTATTTTTTTGGATTTAAATGTACCCACTGCTTGACACCATTAACTACCCTTCTCAATTACGTGAGCTGGAGCGAGATGTATTACCTCAACTTGCTAAAGAATTGCGTGAATTTCTAGTCGAATCAGTATCTAAAACTGGCGGCCATTTATCCTCTAATCTTGGTACAGTTGAATTAACCATTGCCCTACACTATGTGTTCAACACGCCACATGATAGGTTGGTATGGGACGTAGGTCACCAAACATACGTCCATAAAATACTGACAGGTCGACGCGAAGGTATGGAAAAGTTGCGTATGCAAGGTGGTGTGGCTGGATTTCCCCGGCGTGACGAGAGTGAGTACGATGCTTTCGGTACAGCTCATTCCAGTACCTCAATTAGTGCTGCACTAGGCATGGCAGTTGCAGCACAATTAGAGAACACAGACCGACGTGTAGTGGCCATAATTGGTGATGGGGCTATGAGTGCAGGCATGGCATTTGAGGCATTGAATAATGCTGGTGCAATGGATACCAATTTACTGGTGATCTTGAACGACAACGACATGTCCATTTCACCTCCAGTGGGCGCACTTAATAATCATCTAACCAGCCTTTTAACAGGAAAAGTTTATGCCACAGCGAGACGTGCCGGTGAAAAAGTACTTGGTGTAGTGCCGTCTGTACTCGAACTTGCTAATCGCACCCAAGAACATGTGAAAGGTATGCTATCACCTAGTACCTTGTTCGAGGAATTTGGTTTCAACTACATCGGGCCTATTGATGGTCATGATCTTGAGAAACTAATAACCACACTAAAAAATCTAAAAAACCTCAGCGGACCTCAGTTCTTGCATGTAGTGACCCGCAAAGGAGAGGGATATAAAGCTGCAGAAGATGACCCAATTCTTTATCATGGAGTATCTAAGTTTAATCCAGAAGCAGGTATCGTTTCTAAAGCATCAGGAAAACCTTCATATACTCAGGTCTTTGGTGACTGGTTATGTGATATGGCAGAATTAGATCATCGTCTGGTTGGAATTACACCAGCTATGCGCGAAGGCTCAGGACTAGTAAAATTTTCTCAGGAATATCCTGATCGTTACTTTGACGTCGGTATTGCCGAGCAGCATGCAGTCACTTTTGCAGCTGGCCTGGCATGCGATGGTATGAAACCTGTAGTTGCGATCTATTCGACCTTTCTGCAACGTGCATATGATCAGTTGATTCATGATGTTGCCATACAAAACCTTCCAGTAGTTTTTGCTATTGATAGAGCCGGACTAGTAGGGGCAGACGGCCCCACTCATGCAGGAAGTTTTGATTTAACTTATTTACGATGTATACCCAATATCACAGTGATGACTCCCGCAGATGAGAATGAATGTCGTCAGATGCTCTACACTGCGTTCCAAATGGATACTCCTTCAGCGGTGCGATATCCGCGTGGTGCTGGAGTTGGGGTTGTTCCAATAAAAGAAATGAAAGCATTGAAAATAGGACTTGGTGAGATTCGTCGCAAAGGAGAAAAAATTGCTCTATTAGCATTTGGAAGCATGCTCAAGCCTTGTCTAGAAGCAGCAGAAGAACTAAACGCCACGGTTGCCAATATGCGATTTGTAAAACCTTTGGATGATGATCTTGTCTTACACTTGGCTACAAACCACAGCCTGCTTGTGACAGTAGAGGAAAACACTACCATGGGTGGGGCAGGTAGTGCTGTGTTGGAATCGCTAGAAAATATGAATATTTCTACTTCAGTACTACAACTAGGTCTACCAGATATTTTTATAGACCAAGGTGACCCAACTCAGATGTTAGTTGACTGTGGGCGAGATAAAACCGGAATTATTAAAGCTATTAAGGAAAAATTATCTGAGTAGTTTACTCAACCATTTTGTAGGGTTATGATCACCCTCAGCAGGAATCATCACTTCAAGAGATAAACAATATGAATAAACAAGTCGATTTTCCTATTGCTGATGTGCAAAGCACACCGGACACTAGACATATTGCAATTGATAGAGTAGGTATTAAAGCCATTCGTCACCCAGTTAAAGTTGCTGATAAAAATGGTGGTGTACAACACACTGTCGCAGTATTCAACATGTATGTGAATCTGCCGCATAACTTTAAGGGCACTCACATGTCACGTTTTGTGGAGATACTAAATGGCCACGAGCGTGAAATTTCTGTTGAATCCTTTGAGAATATCCTACATACAATGATAAAAAAACTAGGATCAGACTCTGGCCATATTGAAATGACATTTCCTTATTTTATAAATAAGTCTGCCCCAGTTTCTGGAGTTAAAAGCCTCCTAGATTATGAAGTAACCTTCATTGGCGAAATAAAAAATGGAGTTTATGAATTTACTATGAAAGTAATTGTGCCTGTAGCTAGCTTATGTCCGTGTTCTAAGAAAATTTCTGATTATGGCGCACACAATCAGCGCTCACACATGTCAATCTCTGTACGCACCAATAGCTTTGTTTGGATCGAAGATATAGTGCGAATAGCTGAAGATAAAGCGTCATGCGAGCTCTATGGATTACTTAAACGCCCCGATGAAAAATATGTAACAGAAAAAGCTTACGATAATCCTAGGTTTGTAGAAGACTTGGTTCGTGATGTAGCTGTAGAATTAAATAAAGACGCACGAATTGATGCCTACATGGTTGAATCTGAGAATTTTGAGTCCATTCATAATCATTCTGCTTATGCACTAATTGAGCAAAATAAAACTTAATATACGAAGAACAAGTCAAGTATACCTAATAATAATTCTTAATAATGTAGCAAATGTTTGTAAAATAACAACAATAATATTATTACTACCCTTATTTTAAAATTCCTTTAATATAAATTCAGTCGATAAAAATTAGTTCTGTTTACCAACCTAAAAATAGCATTCCAACTCCACATACAGTTATAACTAAACCTCCTATTGCGTGAACATACTTTTCAAGTTTTTCTGTATCATAAAATGAATAACCATATATACCTAATAACACCATAGTTAACATAGTAAATAC
>JAHELA010000102.1 GCA_024644425.1 Nitrosomonadaceae bacterium | reverse complement strand
TCTCTAATGCGTTTCGAATTAACAAAATTAGGACGATATTCATGCCATGGTTTAGATGTGCTTGGACGGGAAATTGCGCTGATAATAGCCGGTTGAAATCTTGTTTTATTAAATATGTTTTTAAGGTCGGATTCTTCAAACCCATGACGTTCTACCATTCTAGTAATAAAGGTTTCGATTTCTGGGCGTAGTTGCGTTGCCATTACAGATAAACTCCAGCAGAGTGCAAGAATCCCACTCGTACATAATAATCTTAATATATGGCTAGGATTTATTATATTTTTCTGGAATTGAGGCATAAATATACGAATATGAAATTGATAGATATGGATAAAAAGAAAACACTAAATTAAAACATTGCATTATTCTAAATTCTGCTGGTACAGCTATTTATATATAAAGTTACATAATAAAGATTACATTTAGAGCCTATCAGGGGCATATTCTAGCAAACTTCTAGTTTTTACCTTAGTTAGTTTCTGCATATCTGAGATTTATAGGCATCCGATTAGGATAGGTTTTTACTTTTGTATGGTGATAACGTTTAATCATACAAAGTATTACTGTGGTTGCGTTGACCCATTTACTTGTTGGGCGTAAAGTTGGGCACAGGAATAATTTAGAAATTTCTTTTAGGCTCAGCATTTTACGTACATCAAAGATTATAAGTATTAGCTTATTTTCAACCATTACACTTTTAATGCCCTGTGTCTAATGGATGCCGCATTAATTTCTCAATCACTGTAAAATCTATAATTTTAGAATTACCAAGCCAAAACTTGCTGTAATTATATATATGATCATGGAGTTGGCCAGTTCATTGAGATGAATATTGACCCTAATTTAGATAGTGCTTTGATCGTGCCGAATACGGCCGGCCCTCTTGCAGGAATTAGTGTGTTGATCACGCGTCCAGTAATACCTGCTTCACGTACCGCTAAACGGTTAGCAGTACTTGGTGCCACACCCCTTGTATATCCTACTATTCTTATCAAGCCATCAATAGAGAAAGAACAGATAGAGGCAGTGCAAACATCACTTTTAAATGCTTATGCAATAATTTTTGTTAGCCCTAGTGCTGTTAGTGTGACGCTCGCTGGAGGTGTAAAACTCCCTCACTCAGTTAAGGTATTTGCTCCTGGATTAGGTACAGCTGAAGAACTAAACTTACGTGGCGTAAATAATATAGTAACACCACTAAAAAGTTTTGATAGCGAGGGCTTGCTTGAGCTTCCTGATTTACAAACAGCGCATGTTAATGGAAGGCATATAATAATTTTTCGCGGGGATAGTGGGCGAGAGTTGTTACATGAGGAATTAGAGCATCGCGGAGCTCATGTGGAGGTTTATGCGACCTATCATCGTTACGCCCCAGAGACGCCACCTGCTGGACTACTTGAGCTGTTAACCGCAAACAAAATAAATGTTATTTCGATAATGAGTAGCTCTGCTGTAGTGAATCTCGTGTCTCTAGTATCGGCACAAGTTTGTAACCAAATATTATTTTCCTTGCCGGTTTATGCAAGCCATAAGCGTATAAAGGCCGCCGCAGAAGAGCAAGGTTTTCTAAATGTAATTGAAACTGAGCCTGGTGATAAAGGTTTGATTACTTCACTTCTTAACCTGAGGAAATAAAGTAAGAGAAAAGATTAAAATCTTTTTCATTTAATCAATGAATTAATTTACATGCTCTATGGTATTTTTGATTTTCTTTCAATGGATATTCCAAGTTTTTTTACACCACGTATCGTACTAAGTTTTGCTACGTTTACTTTTACCCAAGGTGATTTGAATTCTTTTAGGATAATTTGAGCGATATGTTCAGCTAGTGCTTCCAGTAAAAAAAATTGTTTTTGTGAAAGAATCTCATTTACTCGTTTAACGATAAGGGCGTAGTCCAATGCGTCTTCGAAATTATCTGTCTGGCAAGCTTTACTTGTTGGCAAAGCGATTTCTAGGTCAAGTTGGATGGTTTGTGCTACTCGGCGTTCCCACGGATAAATTCCAATCAAAGTTTTAGCTTTAAGTTCATGGAGAAAAATAATGTCCATTCGACTGAATTTAGGGTATGTAATGCTTCTAGAGTGCTTCGTAGGAAAGTGATTTTAACGTAAAATCAATGGGAATTTTATTCTATTTGAGAAGGTAGTGCCAATTTCAATGACATTGATGGTTTTTATACTTATTGCTTATTTGCTAGGGTCCATTCCTTTTGCAGTGATAACTAGTCGGGTTTTTAGATTACCTGATCCGCGCACTTTTGGTTCAAAGAACCCGGGTGCAACAAATATGTTACGTAGTGGAAATAAAGCAGCAGCTGTATTAACTTTGTTAGGCGATGCTGGTAAGGGTTTGTTAGTAGTTGTACTGGCGAAACATTTTGCTCCAGCCTGGGGGCTTGATGATGATGCAATAGCTATAATGGCGTTGGCGGTCTTTTTGGGCCACATATGGTCGGTTTTCTTGTATTTTAGAGGTGGAAGAGGCGTAGCCACCGCATTGGGGGTCGCAATTGGATTAAATCTATGGGCTGGGTTATTAGCAGTCATGACCTGGGTTATCGTTGCTGCGATATGGCGTATTTCTTCTTTATCCGCATTGGTGGCGGCAGTCCTTACTCCAGTTTATGCATGGATATTTCTGGGTTTTGAGACGGCAAGTACTTTAGTTATTTTTATCATGTCGATATTACTTGTCTGGCGGCACAAATCTAATATTGCAAACCTGATTTCAGGTAAAGAAGCGCGGATTGGCAAGAGCGGCACACCATAACTATTTGATGGCTTGTGTTTCTAAATTCCATCGTGGCTTTACAGTAAAACTATTTATTAATGGTTGGCTTTTGCTTATCGATTTCTTCAATCGCATAGCACCAGCAAGGGCAATCATTGCACCATTGTCTGTGCAAAATTCAAGACTAGGATAGAAAACAGTGACTCCAATTTCTTTTGCGCTCCGGGAGAGAAATGTTCTCAATTGACCATTTGCTCCAACTCCGCCTGCAACTACAAGCTGAGTGAGGTTTGTTTCTGTCAGTGCTGCTAAAGATTTCTTCGTTAATACATCTACTACAGCTTCCTGAAATGCGAAGGCAATTTCTGCTTGGGTTTGTGAGGTGATTTCTTTTTTGTTTATTAGAGTAAGTACGGCAGTTTTCAGACCACTAAAGCTAAAATTATAATCACCACTGTGGAGCATTGGACGAGGGAGCTTTAAGCTACATATTTTTCCAGATTTAGAGAATTCATTGGCAAGTTTTGACAAAGCAGGCCCACCAGGATAACCAAGACCCAACAGTTTTGCTGTTTTATCAAATGCTTCTCCTGCTGCATCATCCACAGTCTCGCCTAGTAATTTATATTGACCAACACCATGTACTTCCATCAGCTGGGTATGGCCGCCGGAAACAAGCAGTGCAATGAATGGAAAAGTAGGTGCAGTGGGTGACAACAAAGGAGAGAGAAGGTGTCCCTCAAGATGATGAATACCTAGTGCTGGAATTTTCAGCGCAAAACTGAGCGCAGCTGCAAAACTTGAACCCACTAAAAGTGCTCCTGCTAACCCCGGCCCTTGTGTATATGCAATGGCATTGAGGTCTTTAAGACTAAGCTTAGCTATTTCCAAAGTTTGTTTGACAAGTGGCAATACCCGTCGTATATGATCACGTGAGGCAAGCTCAGGCACAACACCGCCATATTTACTATGCAATTCTGTCTGTGAATATAGTGCGTGACTCAACAGGCCTCGCTCAGTGTGAAAGATTGCGATGCCAGTATCGTCACAGGAAGTTTCAATACCAAGAACAAACATTGAGATAGCGGAAAAGCTGCACTTTAACAATAAAGTACCAAACTGATATATACTATACAGTTTTTTACACAATATACTATTTTTTGAGCAAGTTATTAAATATAAGGATCACGTTTTTATGACCATTATTAAAGTTAAAGAAAATGAGCCGTTTGAAGTCGCTATGCGTCGTTTTAAACGCACTATAGAAAAAACCGGATTGCTTACGGAGTTACGTGCTAGAGAGTTTTATGAAAAACCTACCGCAGAGCGAAAAAGAAAACTTGCTGCTGCAGTTAAACGAACATATAAGCGTTTGCGTAGTCAATTACTTCCGCCAAAACTTTATTAGTAAATTCATCGAAATGGAGAAAGGCTTTAGGAACTACTTTTAGGATCCACTATCTTCTTGCCGTATGCCATAGTAAAACGATTTTTTTCTCGTAAGAATTTGATATTCTAGGCTTCCTTTCTCGTAAAAAATAATACAAATAGTATCTGTCATGCATTTAAAACAGGAAATTACAGAACACTTAAAGGCTGCAATGCGCTCGGGTGATATAAAGCGAAGAGATACTATTCGTCTATTGCAGGCTGCTATCAAACAACGTGAAATAGACGAGCGAATTAATATGGACGATGCTGCTGTGGTTGCGGTAATTGAGAAAATGATCAAACAGCGTAGGGACTCAATTTCTCAATATGAAGCTGCAAAACGAGAAGATTTAGCCAATGTAGAGAAATACGAAGTTAGCGTGTTGCAAGCATATATGCCAAAGGCATTTACCGATTCTGAGATTAATTGTATAGTGGACGAAGCTATTTCTGCTATTGGAGCTCAAAAGCAACAAGAAATGGGGAAAGTGATTGCTGCACTCAAAACTAAGCTTGCTGGTCGTGCTGACATGGGGAAAGTAGCTATGTTGGTACGGACAAAGCTTTCCACCTGATTTGATTACAAAATAGTGTAATCGTTGCAACCAGTATCTTTGATGGGGAATTTTACTACTCTTGTATTTCCAGAAAATATCATATAATTATACGAATTTAAGTACTTTGTTTGAATAATATTGACGTTCTTCCCGGTAAATGATTCCACAATCGTTCATTCAGGGTCTACTTGATCGCGTAGATATCGTCGATGTCATTGAGCGGCACGTGCCACTCAAGAAGGCTGGTACAAATCATATTGCTTGTTGCCCATTTCACGGCGAGAAAACCCCTTCGTTTACTGTTAGTCCTACTAAACAGTTCTATCACTGTTTTGGTTGTGGTGCACATGGTAACGCCATCGGTTTTATGATGGAGCATGTTGGCATGGATTTTATAGAAGCAGTAAATGATCTTGCATCTCATGTTGGGGTACAAGTTCCTACTCAAAAGAAGGATATATATCAAGGAATTCATGGCTTACAGGATAGCAGACAAAAAAAAGAGGATTCTTTACAGGGCTTGTTTGAAGTAATGAATACCGTTACACAGTTTTACAGAGAACAACTCAAGTATTCTAGGAAATGCATCGATTATCTAAAGAAGCGTGGTTTAACGGGGGAGACTGCTGCACGTTTTGCAATTGGTTATGCTCCTTCTGGCTGGAGAAACTTAGCTGATATATTTACTGATTATCAGTCACAAAAACTTGTCAAAGTTGGATTGGTAAATGAGGGAGAAGAAGGTAAACGATATGATCGTTTCCGCGATCGCATCATGTTTCCAATCTTAAATCAGAAGGGAAAAATTGTGGGGTTTGGCGGACGAATAATAGAAAAGGATGAACCGAAATATCTTAATTCTCCTGAGACCC
>JAHELA010000101.1 GCA_024644425.1 Nitrosomonadaceae bacterium | reverse complement strand
TTTAGCTTCAGCCTTAGCTTTAGCTTCTGCCCTAGCCTTAGCTTCAGCCTCTGCTTTAGCCTTAGCTTTAGCTTCTGCCCTAGCCTTAGCTTCAGCCTCTGCTTTAGCCTTAGCTTCTGCTTCTGCTCTAGCTTTAGCTTTAGCTTTAGCTTCAGCCTTAGCTTCTGCTTTAGCTTTTGCCTCTGCTTTTTTAGCTTTTGCTTCTGCCTCTGCCTCGGCTGCTGCTTGAGACCAAAGTCGTGCTTCTGCTTCTATCTCAGCTTTGTCCCAATCTTCTTTCTGTTTAGCTACTTTAGTGTCAAGAGGTTTCTTCTGTTTCTTCTTTTTAGCTATAGTATCTGCTACAAATCCTGTTAGTGCATCTTGCCAAGCTCCAAGATCTTCTCCTCTTTCTCGTGCTCGCGCGCTTGTACTTGTTGCTGTCCATGATCCAAGATCAGCTCCTCTTTCTCTAGCACGTGCACTTGGTTGGTTAGAAAACCCGGTAACAAAATTACTCTCATTGATAGAATTATTGGAGCTTAGAGCTTTTGGTTTTTTACTTGAATTTGATTTTTTCTGAGGAACAGCAACTTTCAATTTACTTTTATTTGCTTCCGGCTGGGATATATCTCGTGCGAACCCCTCAATAGAAAGACTTTCTAATAAACCAGGCAGCGATGAGCGCAGGCTTGGCGCTGCTTTCTTTAGTAGAGTTGCGACATTAGATTTGCCATCAATAAAATTAAGAGCAATTCGTTGGTCTGGCAAAATGTCATACTTTCTACTACGAATTTCTTCCTCGCCTCGGGAGGTTCTAATTAGGATTGTTGTCTGATTTAGCATTACTAGCTAGCCTTGGTTACACGTTAAATACTGCGTATAAGAGAATTACATAATAAATCATATAGTTAATGGCTATAGGTATCCCATCAAGGCTTTTATCCTTGTCAGATAACTTATCGGCTTAAGTACAGACTTTTTTAATCTTATTTGTAAGCCGTAATTGAATAATTTTATAGCTTCGAACCTTAGGAATTTTTGTTAGATTTAAGCAACTCGGGCTTTTCGTACTGATTACAGTTATACGGCTCAAATACTAGTTTCTCTAGTAGTTTTATTACTAAAATTTATAGTAGAAGAAAATCTTTCTAAAAATGATACTTTAGGGAAATAATAATATTGAAGTGTTATGATTGATACTAAAAAATAATGTTAGAAAAAAGTTTTATAAACTGTTTATGATATGTATTTAGTTGACCGTGGTGATTCAACCTATTAGTATATGCAACCTCTAAATCCCCGATAGCTCAGTTGGTAGAGCGATGGACTGTTAATCCACAGGTCGCAGGTTCGAGCCCTGCTCGGGGAGCCAATAACCAAAATAGTTTTGATCTGCCTATTTCATTCATTATTTATTTAGATAGCGCGCTATCTTTAGCACTGATTGCTCGTTTCAAGACTTCCTCTAGCGATTCTTGCACCTCTGTAGAGGCAGCACCCCCACTAAAACCTATTACAGTACCATTCTCTGCACGGGCTAATGTCGTTACATTATCCATATTTACATATACATCAGTCTTAGGTTTTCTTGTAAGAGATATAAGTAGCATTTTATTTTTTCTACAATTAGTTAATGGTCTTGTTTGGTCTTCGACGGGTAGTTTCTTTTTGTATGAGTGCCAGAAAATAACAGTGGGTAATATTTTTCAGTTTATAATTTTACTCAAAAATGCAATAAGAATTATTTCCTTTCAATATATCAACAAATTTATCACGTAAGTGTTTATAAAAATGTAATTTATTGCCTTTATTACAAAAATTTTATTGACTGAGCTATTAGAATCTACTTTGTTAGCGAATTTTTTAGTCTTTAGTTGGATCTTATGTAATATATCTCATTTCATTCTAGGTTAGTTCGAAGATCAATCTTCTAGAGTATTAGTTAATTCAGATTCATTAAATGTTGTCTTCCAAGCTCTACTTTGATACATAACCCCAACTTCATATATATTCTCACCACTTAATGGCTTATTGCGATTTTCAATGATACCTTTCATTTTGACTGGAATAACAAAAACAATCTGTGATAGTTCAAACTTGAAATTACTCATTTAAGTACCACTAATTCTTTGGGAAGGAACCTTTGTTTATATTGGGTTTCATATACTGCAAGTTTTTACGAACTTCGTACAATTTTTATTTGTCGTTTGGGGAGGTTATATCCTTGGATTTATCTAGCGAAGTTATATTTCCCCTATTTGCTTCTACTTGGAAAAAAATTTCATCCTGTTTAATCATACCTAATTCATTACGAGCACGTTCCTCAATGGCATCTGATCCCTGTTTAAGGTCCTTTACTTCTGCATCTAGAGCAGCGTTACGAATAACATGTTTTTGATTTGTTTCATGCTGTGAGATCAGTTGTTGATCTATTTCCCAAACTTTATGCCAACTACCTTTTCCCAACCATAACGGGTATTGTAAAAAAACAACTAGAGCAAATAGGATGAAACATAGTACTTTCATTATCTTAACTGGTAGAAGGCTCCCCGTCCGGCATAGTTTGCAGAGTCGCCAAGATCTTCCTCAATGCGAAGCAACTGATTATATTTAGATAAACGATCTGATCGGGATAGTGAGCCAGTTTTAATTTGTAATGCATTTGTTGCTACAGCTATGTCTGCAATAGTGGTATCTTCGGTTTCCCCAGAACGGTGAGAAATTACGGAGGTATAGCCTGCACGTTTAGCCATTTCAATAGCAGAAAAAGTTTCAGTGAGGGTACCAATCTGATTAATCTTAATGAGTATAGAATTTGCAATATTTTGCTCAATTCCTTCTTTAAGAATATTTGAGTTCGTTACAAACACGTCATCACCTACTAGTTGTACTGACTTCCCGAGTTTACTGGTAAGTAATTTCCAGCCATCCCAGTCATGTTCGCTCATACCATCTTCTATGCTAATAATAGGATATTTATCCGCCCATTTAACCATATAGTCTGCAAGTTGTTCTGAATTCAAGCTTAAGCCATCCGAAGGTAATCGATATTTTCCCTCTTTAAATAATTCAGAGCTTGCAAAATCTAGTGCAATAGCAATATCTGCTCCAGGTAAATAACCGGCTTGCTCAATGGCCTGTACAATTAGTTGTAACGCCGCTTCATTACTCTCTAAATTAGGAGCATAACCACCTTCGTCACCTACAGTAGTCGTCATATTTTTTTCTTGGAGCATTTTTTTTAAAGTGTGAAATACTTCTGCCCCGTATCGTAAAGCCTCACGAAAACTTTGTGCTCCAAGTGGAACAATCATAAATTCTTGTAAATCAATATTATTATTGGCATGTGCCCCGCCGTTAATAACATTCATCATTGGCACTGGCATTGATACAGCTCCCGAACCTCCTAAATAGCGATATAAAGGTAAACTAGAATCTTCTGCTGCTGCTTTTGCTACAGCCAGTGAGACTGCAAGAATTGCGTTAGCACCGAGTTTGGATTTGTTGTCACTACCGTCAAGATCAATCAAAGATTGATCTATAAAATGTTGTTCTGTTACTTCTAGGCCCATGATGGCCTCAGAAATTTCACTATTTACGTTTTCAACTGCTTTAAGTACTCCCTTTCCAAAATAGCGCTGAGCGTCATTATCACGTAATTCAACAGCTTCTTTGGTGCCAACAGACGCACCAGATGGTACTGCTGCCCGTCCTTGTATTCCAGATTCCAGTAAGACTTCAGCTTCTACAGTAGGATTGCCGCGTGAATCCAAAATTTCTCGAGCAAAAATATCAACAATTGCACTCATTCTAATTTTCCTTGTTGCTAAATAATTTATAGGTAATGGCTAGCTGAATGATAGTAGATAATCATATATTGGGTACTAAGCTAATGTTACTTTGATGTTTTTCCGTTTTTCCTGACTTCAAAGGAGTACGCCTACCCTTTGCGTTTATTGCGGCGTTGATGAAGGCCTTGAAAAGAGGATGTCCGGTTCTTGGAGTAGAAGTAAACTCCGGGTGAAACTGACATGCAACAAACCACGGGTGCTCAGTTTCAGGTAGCTCTATCATTTCGCAAAGCGAATCCTTTATTGATAGGCCGCTTGCATTTAGCCCTGCTTTCTCTAATTGGGGAATATATTTATTATTAACTTCATATCGATGACGATGACGTTCAGTAATTCTATCTGTGCCATATATTTTTCGAGCCAGCGAATTGTTATTTAATAAACACTCCTGACCACCCAGGCGCATGCTGCCTCCAAGGTCTGATTGTGCATTTCGAATTTTTATTTTTCCTTCGCGGGTATGCCATTCAGTTATTAGTCCAATGACAGGATAAGGAGTTTCAGGATTAAACTCTGTACTATGAGCGTCCTTCATTGCTGTCATGTTGCGAGCAAATTCAATAACTGCTAACTGCATCCCAAGACAGATGCCGAGATATGGAACACAGTTTTCGCGCGCATATTTAATAGCTTTGATCTTGCCTTCTACGCCACGTTTACCAAATCCACCAGGGACTAAAATGGCATCAGAATCTGTAAGGCAATCGATTCCCTGTTCTTCAATGTACTCAGAGTCTACATAGCGAATATTAATTTTGCTATGAGTATGGATTCCAGCATGTATCAACGCCTCTGAAAGCGATTTGTAGGATTCTGTTAAGTCTACATACTTCCCTACAAGTGCAATTTTTACTATATGTTGGGGGTTTTCCAGTGCGCTTACTAGATTTCTCCATACACTTAAATCTGCTGGTTTAGCAAGAATATTTAGCTTATGACACACAATTTCATCAAGCATTTGTTCATGTAGTAATGCAGGAATTTTGTATATACTATCTACATCAACTGCAGAAATTACTGCCTCTTCACGTACATTAGTAAACAATGCAATTTTTCTACGTTCATCGGCTGGTAACTCACGGTCAGCACGACACAATAAAACATCTGGTTGGATGCCAATTTCACGCATTTCTTTTACTGAATGCTGTGTTGGTTTTGTTTTTAATTCCCCTGCGGAAGCAATAAAGGGCAATAAAGTAAGGTGAATAAAACAGGTATTTTCGCGAGGATGTTGGATTGCCATTTGGCGAATTGCTTCTAGAAATGGTAAAGATTCAATATCACCGGCTGTTCCACCAATCTCAACGATTGCGACTTGAGAATCACTTGCACCAGACTTTATTTGTAGCTTAATTTCATCAGTAATATGTGGAATTACTTGCACTGTTCCACCGAGATAGTCACCTCGCCGCTCTTTTTTAATAACACTTTCGTAAATTTGACCTGTAGTAAAGTTATTTAGTTTGCTCATTTTGGCACTAATAAATCGCTCATAATGCCCCAAATCAAGATCGGTTTCTGCACCATCTTCAGTGACAAAAACTTCTCCGTGTTGAAAGGGATTCATAGTGCCTGGATCTACGTTGATATAGGGATCCAGCTTCAGCATTGTTACTTTAATGCCACGGGATTCGAGGAGGGCTGCTAAGGAGGCAGCTGCAATTCCCTTGCCTAAGGAAGATACCACGCCACCAGTCACAAATACATATTTGGTCATGGACAGTTATGATAACTCAAAAGGTGTGAGGGAACAAATTTCGCAGGATAGGATTACTCTGCTCTGGGTCATGAGAATATT
>JAHELA010000009.1:20227-22460 GCA_024644425.1 Nitrosomonadaceae bacterium | reverse complement strand
AAATCCACCTCCCCAGAGCCAAATGCCGTTAACTGCTAGCTCGCCACGCTCCTCCCTAGCTTTATTAAGGGGGTGTTCGTGTAATAACATTTGGATTTCGTTGAAAATTCCACGCCAGAATTTACTCTCAGCACCAAATGGTAAAAAATTGTTTATATTTTTTGTAGCAACTTCACTAAGCATGTGAGTATGAACAATTGGTGCCTTTGCTAGGCACAAATACCAACGATCAGACCTTAGCGGCAAAATAACTATCCCCCGAGTACCAAACCCCTGTGATGAAAGATGAAGATTATTCTCAGCAAAATACTTGTTAATGACATCAACAAACTGGCGGGCTTCTTCTATTGAAATATGAAGTACATGACTATCTGCTAATATGACATGGTTATGCTCGACTCTCAAGTGTACTGGATCGACCCGCAACCAGTACCCATCTCCAAGCTGTATATTTTCTGCTTTATCTGCCAATAATGTGATAGATGCAACTGGCCAATCCTGCTGTTTCTCTATATTAAAATTACTGCAAAGCCAGGCCTCAATCCCTTGTGATTCATTCTGAAATTGCATACTCTTTGCAAGAAATGTTTCTATGGCGGGTAATGATAACCCCTTATAGATTTCTGGCAGAGCAGCTTCTGACCAGAATAAGTTAGGAACAAAAAAATGTAGATTCATTGAGAGATATTACAAACTTACAGAGTCTTAATCTGGAAAAGTAATATAAATCTTAATTTATATGAAACTGATGAAAGACTAAATTTGATATCAATTGTTAAGTTGCCCTGTTAAACAATCTGACTCGTAATTAAGTAGGCATTAAACATACCAATTCTTTGAGTATAGAAAATAATATTGTAAAGCGTAAAAGATGTACTAATTTAGCAGATCTTTAGGAACATTTTTCTTATGTGCCCGCAACGATCATTTGATTAATTAATAGTGACCCACATTGCTTGGAACCACGCACAACAACATCATTTCCTACAGCAGAGATTCCATGTAACATATCTTTCAGGTTACCAGCGATAGTAATTTCTTCGACTGGGTAACAAACTTCGCCTCTCTCCACCCAATAACCGGCTACACCCCTTGAATAATCACCCGTAACAGGATTAATCCCATGGCCAAGTAACTCTGTCACCAATAGCCCCTTATCCATTTTCTTGAGTAATGTAGAAAATTCCAGAGGCGCACCGTTACTTATAATAAGATTATGGTTTCCACCAGCATTCCCAGATGTACGCATCCCTAGCTTACGTGCCGAATAACTACCAAGAAAATACCCCTGTACCTTTCCATTTTCAATAACCTTACGTTCATTGGTGGCAACACCTTCATCATCAAATATACTACTAGCTAAGCCTTTTTTTATATGAGGTATCTCATGAATCTGAATGTCTGGTGCAAATACTTCTTTACCGATGCTATCTAATAGGAAGGATGACTTTCTATAAAGACTGCTACCACTTATGGCGCTGACAAAGTGGCCGATTAGCCCTGAAGCTACAGGCGCTTCGAATAGAACTGGTACCTCACAAGTTGTTAATTTTTTAGCTCCTAGACGTGCTACACTCCTCATTCCTGCTTTTTTTCCAACATGCTCAATAGTCTCTAAGTCATTTGCATCCCTTGCCACGCTGTACCAGTAATCACGCTGCATGTTGTCATTTTGCCCAGCAATTACAGCACAGCTGATGCCATGGCGAGAAGTTGGATAGCCACTCATGAATCCAGAGCTATTTGCATAAATAAAATGTGATTCGCTTAAGGAAATACAAGCCCCTTCAGAATTTACAATTCGTTTATCAACTTTAAAAGCAGCTGCTTCACAGGCCTGAGCGAATTGAATTGCTTCTTCTACCGATAAATCCCAAGGGTAGTGTAAGTCTAGATCAGGAAAATCTCGTGCTAATAGATCAGCATCTGCTAAGCCAGCACAATCATCTTCAGCAGTGTATTTGGCGATAGATAGAGCAGCAGCAACAGTATCATCTACAGCTTGCTGAGAAAAATCAGAAGTACTGGCATGTCCACGCCTCTTGCCTATATACACCGTCACAGATAGCCCTTTATCACGGTTATACTCAATGGTCTCCACCTCGCCTTTGCGTACTGTTACATTTTGACCAAAGCCATCTGACACTTCAGTCTCACATCCACTTGCACCCCCCTTCTTAGCACAATTCAATATATCGGTTGCCATTTGTTGCAGTGCTTCTACAGAGTATGA
>JAHELA010000009.1:0-20127 GCA_024644425.1 Nitrosomonadaceae bacterium | reverse complement strand
GTACTGTTACATTTTGACCAAAGCCATCTGACACTTCAGTCTCACATCCACTTGCACCCCCCTTCTTAGCACAATTCAATATATCGGTTGCCATTTGTTGCAGTGCTTCTACAGAGTATGAAAAATGCGAAGAAAGCATAAAAGAATTTCCTGTCTATTGAATTTAAAGGGAAATTAGTGTCGCAATATTAAATTATAATTCTTGTTTACACACTAAAAATAATCTTTAGGTAAATCTAAATAAGACTTAGAACTAAAGAACGTTATGATAGCAGTTTCTGGACATGACAATGAATAGAACACCGTGAAGACTAAATTGAATGAAAATCTAGAATTAGAACCCAAGGCTAGTAAAACTCGTATTAAACGGGAAATGCATGCGTTACAGAAAATCGGCAAACAATTAGTTGAACTTAATTCAAAACAACTAGCAGAACTTTCCTTACCAAACACATTATTAGAAGCAATAATCACAGCAAAACAAATGCATAAACGCGAGGCACTGCGTCGACAATTTCAATACATAGGAAAATTGATGCGTAATATAGATGTAGAACCAATTCTAAAAAGACTTTCCACATGTGATGGTGTCTCTACGCAACATGTTGCATGGATACACTTAATAGAACGCTGGCGTAATTCCATATTAAATGATAAACATGCTATTTCAGAATTTGGACAACAATATCCTACCGCAGATCTCCAACGTATTCGTACGCTTGCACGAAATACTCATAAAGAAACACTTTTCAACAAACCACCAAAAAGTTTTCGTGCACTATTTCATGAAATACAAAGAAATGTTCCAAAAATATTTAAATAAGAAGATACGGTCATCAGATGAAATATTCAGGAATACAAGAAATCTCTAGATCAATATGGAATCAACTATATGACAATCTATTACTCACAAACTACTTAATCAATCCTCATCTCAACATATGACTAATATCTCTAAAGACAAATTACCCTGTACTGTAATTGAAACTGGGGACCGACCTACTCATGCAGTTATATGGATGCACGGTCTTGGAGCAGATGGAAATGATTTTGTCCCCATCGTAAATACGCTAGATTTACAACCCAGTATTCATACACGTTTTGTGTTCCCAAATGCTCCGATACAACCTGTAACTATTAATGGCGGATCTAAAATGCGAGCATGGTATGATATTTTCGATGTAAGATTTAGTGGCCATGAAGATATAACTGGCATACATGCTTCACAATACGCAATAGAAACATTGATCAAACAGGAAGAACAGAATGGAATTAAACCTGAAAATATTGTCCTTGCAGGCTTTTCTCAAGGCGGTGTAATAGCGCTTCATACTGGCCTGCGTTATTCAAATAAACTTGCTGGCATCATGGCCCTCTCGTGTTATTTACCTCTAGCAGAAACGCTTGCAACAGAAGCACACCAAGCAAATTTATCTACTCCTGTTTTTATGGCACATGGAAATAATGACCAAGTCATACCTATAGAACTAGCGACTTTATCAAAACAACAATTACTTCAGTTAAACTATTATGTGGAATGGAATGTGTATCTGATGGAACATTCAGTCTGTATTGAAGAAACTACCGATATCAGCAAATGGCTGAAGAAAGTATTAAGATAACTATAGTAATGATAATCAACATTACTTCTGTGGAATGATTACAATTTTTAGGCTGTCACAACGATCAATAATACAAAGCGTGATCCAGTAGACCTTTTAACTCAATAGTATTATTACTTTTGTGTACCTTTGGCATTTTTCTGCAATTGTAATTATCAATCGCCACAAAAATTAAACTATCTTATTCAGATCTTACAGGATTAGCACACACACTTTGTCTAAGTATGACTTATGGGCTTTTCTTTTGTGATGGGTCCGTGACAAAACCGATACGGGTTATGCCAGCTTTTGAAGCAATCGACATTACCTTTGCCACATGTCCATAAGATACTTGTTCATCAGCGCGTATATGCAATTCGGTCTTTGCATTTTGCTTGATCTTCTCAGAAAAACGCGAAGATAACTGCATCAGTGCAACTGGTGCACCATTCCAATAAAGGCTTGCGTCATCACGAATTCCTAACTCAACATGCTCAGGCTTCGTTATATTTGGACTACTTGTAGCTTTAGGTAAATCTACCTTGACTGAATGTGTAAGTAATGGCGCAGTGATAATAAAGATTACCAAAAGAACCAACATTACATCTACTAGCGGTACCACATTAATCTCAGCCATTGGCACCTGACGTCCACTAGCATCCATACTGCCAAATGCCATTAGTTCCTCCCTCCTACAGGAGGTACTACTCGTAACGACCTTACTCCACCTGCTGAACTATTTGTCTTGGCCCCTACAGAAATTAGTGCAAAAAGATCGTGGGCAAAAGCATCCAAACGTGCAAGCCATATTCTATTCCGACGTACAAATGCGTTATATGCTAAGACTGCCGGTATCGCTACCGCTAATCCCAGCGCTGTCATTATAAGAGCCTCTCCCACTGGGCCTGCCACTTTATCCAAGGTACCCTGGCCGGAAAGACCAATTTGTACTAGCGCATGATAGATGGCCCACACAGTACCAAATAATCCTATATACGGTGCTGCAGAACCTGCCGAAGCTATAATGGTAAGCCCATTTTCTACACGATTAGCTATCTGATCGATACCGTTGCGCAATACGCGAGTTATAAACTCACTTGCGCCCCCTGCTGCCTCAAGTTTCTGTAAGCCATGCTTTTCTGAATCAATAGCAGCATCTAAAGCTAGACGTGCAAGTTGAGCAAAAGCATTGTTTGTTGAGCTTCCATTTAGAGTGGAGTTAACCTCCTGCAATGAGTTAGCACCCCAGAATTGCTTTAGAAAAACCTCTGCACGTCTTCCTTCCAAAAAATTAGCGATACTCTTAGTAAGAATAAGGTACCAACTTGCCACTGAGAGCGCGAGTAACAACACAAGCACGCTAATGCCAACTCCATCAATCTGCGTAAGAAAATGGGCAAATCCAAGTCCTTGTTCCATAATATTAGCGTCCTTGAAGTACAAAATTAAAAGGTTGTAATGCAACAGCTCTCACTGGCCGCCCATTTCGTAAGGATGGATTACAACGCCAGGTTTTTACTACAGCTAGAGCTGCCTCATCAAGACGATCGTAACTACTACTTTCAACTACACTGGCTGTGTTTACATAGCCATTTTCGTCTAATTCAACACGTAAAACTACTTTACCTTCCTCACCAAGCCTCCTAGATAACGGAGGATACGATGGGGGCGTTAACTCTGGACACGTAACAGACAGTTCTGTAGACAGGGTAATTGGTCCAACAGGTACTGATACTGGTTTGGGCTCTGGCACTTTTGCTAATTTTAGTGGAGCCGGAGGTACTATAACCTCAGCTTCAGATAAAACTGGGGCTTCAAAAGGATGTATAAGCAGTGGCTTTTCTACTACTTTGAGCGTTGGCTTGAGCTTTGGCTTGGGCTTTGGTTTGGGCTTTGACGGAAGTAGAGGCAAATCTAGTGTCTGTACCCTTTCTTCCACTTTGGGCTTTGCAACAAAATTTACGAATATTTTTGCCATCTGCTCTGGAGGAGGAATTAAACGCAGATTCCATAGAAAATAGAGTAGCGCACCATGGGCCGCAAGTACAAACAGGAGACCTGGAAAAAAAATAGGATTAAACTTAACTACCATGTTTAAATACGACCACTTTATCTAATATATTGATTCATAAAAGAAACATAAGCTCAACAAATTATCTAACGACGATTTGTTTTGATTAAACGTTTAAAAAATCTTGTCAAATTTGTTAAAAGTAAATCTAATTAAGAATGAGTCTCATCATATTTTAGAAAGTTTACCACTTAATTTGGGTATCTACATATATATAATGCAAGAATTACCTATAAATTTACTGTCCTACTTAATGCAATTGACCAGTTGATGTTAGTGTACTAGTTACTAATCAATGAGTTAACTACAATGGTAGTAATTTGAATCTCAATTAAAAACGTCAAAACCAATTAAACGAGTAATAAAAATTTGAGTTAATCGATAATTTTTAATCAACAAAAATTTAATAACACTAATAACTTATTAAGCACAGATAGTTTTTATATTTAATTTTTTCAGTTACTTAAGTGTACATTTCTCTTGACTACAGTATTTTTAGCTTTAAAAATTTCTGTAAATTTAAATACATGTAGTACTTTTAATTTCTAAGTTACAATAAACGTTGATTCTTATTAGCCTGTAAACCTCTACCACTTCTACTATAAACTATCCCGGCATTCCAAAAAAATTTGCTATTATTAAATTAATGGATCAAATTATTTACATAAACACTTATAGGCAAATTGTCTGGCTACTCAAGAGGAATTTTCTAATTTTTTGATCGAATCTGAGCGGCGCGCCTATAAAAAGGTTCTATTTTCGGTGCGTGATGAACATGTGGCTCTAGATATCGTCCAGGACTCTATGATGAAGCTTGTAGAGAATTATGCTGCTAGGCCAGTGAATGAACTTCCTCTTATCTTCCAACGCATTTTGCAAAATACCACTAATGATTATTACCGAAGGCAGAAAACCCGCACATTGTGGACTACGTTGTTTTCATCTTTTGCCCCTAAAAACAAAGGAAATGAAAATGAAGACTACGATCTACTAGAAACTTTGCCGATAAAGAAAGAATCAAATATTAAGAGTGACCCGTATGAGCAGCTAGAACAATCACAACTTATTGACTATATTGAGAAATCTATAATGGCTCTGCCTGCACGTCAACGTCAAGCTTTTCTATTGCGTTACTGGGAAGAGTTGGATGTCGCTGAAACTGCGTCAGTAATGGGGTGCTCGGAAGGGAGTGTTAAGACTCACTGCTCTCGCGCAACTCATACTCTTGCTGCTATACTCAGAAAAAATGGAATTGAATTATGAATGAATCTGAATTTGGAAATAAAATCGTACATGTGTTAGACCATGGTCTTGATAATATCGAGCAGAACACTCTGAATCGTTTACAGTCTGCACGCAAAACTTCCCTTGAAAACTATCACGTGGTTGAAACACTCGCAACAGCCGGCAGCAGCCCTTCTATCCGTGGGATAGACTCTTCGTATTTTAATGCTAGAAACCTAATATCACTGATTGCTCTACTATTAGTTTTGGCAGGTGTCTCCTACTGGCAAACTCTTCAGAATGGGGACGAATATGATGAAATTGATATACTACTGCTCGCAGACGACCTGCCAATTAATGCTTATCTCGACAATGAACTTGATGTATGGCTAGATTCCTAACTGTAGTATTTTGTTGTCTATATTTTGCACTCCCAACTTACGCACAGACTAAACTCGACCAATCTTCTTGGGCAGGATTAAGTTCTCAAGAAAAACAAATTCTGGCACCACTTGCTAAGGATTGGGACAAGATGGATTCTGCAAAAAAGCAGAAATGGCTTGGTATCACCAAACGTTACCATAAAATGACCCCATCAGAGCAGCAGCGCATACAAACACAAATTCGTGATTGGGAATCACTTACTCCAGCGCAACGCAAACAAGCAAGAAAGAAATTTAAAAAAATAAAAAAACTACCTCCTGAAAAACGCCTTGAAATTAAGAAAAAATGGAAAAAATATAAAGAATCGTCGAAGTCTAGAGGAAAACCTTCAAATTAAATTGTCTATCCATGAAATATTATTACCCTAGCTCATCATCTATTACCTCATAGTATAGAACACTAGTATTTATACTGTAGAGAGTACCATCTTCCGAATGAATTACCCCAAAACAATTGAAAATTCTACCCCAGGATTCTGGCGGCGATTTCTTAGCATGATGTATGAAATGTTTCTATTGCTTGCGGTCCTATTTATAGCCGGCCTAATATTTCATCTTATATTCTATGATAAAGATTCACCTTATTTTATGATAGCCTTTCAGCTCTATCTTGTATGTGTAGCTGGTATAGACCTAATTTGGTTCTGGACACATGGAGGTCAAACTCTCGCGATGCAAACCTGGAAACTACAAGTAATTAGTGTCGATGGAAAGAAAATTAGTATAAGACAAGGAATCGCGCGCTACCTTTTTGCAATAGCTAGTATCTCTTTCTTTGGATGCGGAATACTCTGGGCACTATTTGACCGCGACCATCAATTCCTACATGACAGATTGGCAGGCACTAAAATTATAAATGTTGGTGGATAAAAAAATAATTAGGAACTGTGCTATTGCCAATAATAAAACGCAGGTAAAAATACATGAATTGGAACTCTATTAATTAGTTCCTCCTACTGTCAAACCATCTATTCGTAACGTTGGCTGACCTACTCCAACTGGTACACTTTGACCTTCTTTTCCACAAGTACCAACACCCGGGTCAAGCGACATGTCGTTTCCTATCATGACTAAACGTTTAAGGACGTCAGGACCATTACCAATAAGAGTCGCCCCTTTTACTGGATAAGAAATTTTCCCATCTTCTACCATATAGGCTTCTGCGGCAGAAAAAACAAATTTTCCACTGGTAATATCCACCTGCCCGCCACCAAAATTCACTGCATATAAACCATGCTTTACAGAAGAAATAATGTCCCTAGGGCTATTATTGCCATTTAACATATAAGTGTTCGTCATACGTGGCATAGGAATATGAGCAAATGACTCGCGCCTACCATTTCCGGTTACTGACGCATTCATCAGTCGAGCATTCAAGCTATCCTGTAAATAGCCTTTAAGTATGCCATTTTCGATCAACGTTGTGCATTGAGTAGGATTACCTTCATCATCAATATTTAATGAACCACGCCTTTGAGCAATCGTCCCATCATCAACTACTGTGACGCCATCAGCTGCAATACGCTCACCAATTCGCCCGGAAAATGCAGAACTACCTTTACGATTAAAGTCTGCTTCGAGCCCGTGGCCAATAGCTTCATGTAATAGTATTCCCGGCCAACCAGGGCCTAGAATAACAGTCATAGATCCAGCTGGTGCAGGCTTTGCATCCAAATTTATAATTGCCTGATGCACCGCTTTCTCTGCATATTCACGTAAAACACTATCTGTAAAATATGAATAATTAAAGCGTCCGCCACCACCCGCTACACCTTGTTCGCGAAGGCCGTTTTCCTCGACAATAACCTGAAGGGAGACTCGTACTAAGGGCCTAATATCTGCGGACATTAATCCATCACTTCGCGCTAGTAGTATCACCTCATATTCACCTGCAAGAGAAGCAATAACTTGGATAACACGATTATCAATCGATCGAGCATACCCTTCTAATTTTTCCAGTAACATTATTTTGTCTTTATCGTTTAGACTAGCTATCGGATCCTGAGGCATGTAAAGCTCACGTCCCCTTCGTCGTTTTACTGCCTGTACCGAATGCGATACACCCTGCCTAGCTATGGCACGTGTAGCCTGCGCTGCTGAAGTAAGAGCAGGCATACTAATTTCATCTGAGTAAGCAAATGCCGTCTTATCACAACTTACTGCGCGCACACCCACTCCTTGATCAATATTGAAGTTACCTGATTTCACATTACCCTCTTCTAAAACCCACCCTTCAGAACAGCAATACTGGAAATAAAGATCAGCGTAATCTACGTTATGCGTAAGTATTTGTCCGAGAACCTGCTGTAATCCAGCTATATTTATTTCGTATGGCGCCAACAAACATCGATCAGCCTTCTTGAAAAGTTCATTAGGCTCCATAGCATGTTCTGCAACCATCTTATCTGAATTCATTTTCTAGTCCATAAAGAAAAAAGTCTACAACTGATGATAAGTCTAGCAGAAATGTAAGGTACGATGTTTTAGTGCAGGTAAACTTTCTCGAACGCTTGTCTGATAACTTTTATTTATTTTCGCAAGAACTACACCCGAACCTTGTTGCAAGCTATCGAGTATTACACCCCAAGGATCTACTATCATACTATTACCGTAAGTTTTTCGTCCGTTTGCATGATGACCTTCTTGAGCGGGCGCAATTATGTACGCTAAATTCTCAATAGCACGAGCACGAATTAGTGTTTCCCAATGCGCCTTCCCGGTAGTTGCTGTGAAAGATGCTGGCACGAAAATGATATCCACCTCTCCCATTGAGCGATAAAGCTCTGGAAAACGCAAGTCGTAACATATTGAGAGACCAATGCGGCCAAAAGGTGATTCCAGCGTAACTATTTTATTACCTGCTTCAATAGTTCTCTCCTCAGCATAATGCTCTTTGCCAAGTACTAAATTAAACAAATGAATTTTGTCATAACGGGCTACTTGCCTGCCACAATTATCGTATACAAGACAACTGTTTCTTACCTTGTCAGGCTTAGATGACACTAGCGGTACAGAGCCTGCCACAATCCACATACCATGGCGTTTAGCAGTTGAACTTAAGAACTCTTGTATTGGTCCACTGCCAGTTTCCTCTCGTACCGCCACCTTGTCAGCATCTTTCATGCCCATAATGCAAAAATATTCTGGAAGTGCTGCTAACTTTGCCCCCTTGGATGCAGCTATATCAATCAATCGTTCAGCCTCTTTCAAATTAGGAAGCACTTTGGGTCCAGCTGTCATCTGAATAGCAGCAATACAAATTTCATTTCCAGAGTCTTTTCTAGGATTAAATTTTGAGGTTGCTAAATCTTTAGACATTATTCTCAACTAATAAATCACAATTTAATTATTTACAACAATCAGGATAGAAATAAAATGCCAGTTATGCAGATTTAAATTATTGCCCTTACTAACATCTATCCACCCATAGTATCATTTAACACCCCTATTAACTCCCTAATACTTTAATAGTGTATCAGTGTAATCTTGTTACAATTGGATCCTCCCAAGTACCAGTAATATTGTATTCATTAGCTGTAATTGAGCCTTTTTGTTTTTTATTTACGATCATTGTTGCTATGTCAACAACCGGGGTGGCCAATCCTAGAGAAGGAATAACTGTAACATGTAGGTTATAAGTTTCAGTGTATAGATTAGTTTTTCCCTTTATTTCAACTTCTGCCGCAGGGCCCTCAATACTAAGATCTTCTGTAACTGCTACACCACGGGTGATACTAGTACTGCCTTTTAGTTTGTCAAAACCGAATCCATCACCAAACACATCACGGAAATCCAACCTAACTCTCCTTGGCAATGCTTGTAGATCAAAAATACCAAACAGCTTACCAATGCCTAATTCAAATTTTGGAAATTGCCCCTTCTTAGCTCGTACCTTAATCTCACCAGATAAACTTTTATAATCAACTGTTTGTGGTCCGCCAAACCACGAAAGTGACCCTTCAAGTTTACCACTGCCACGTTTAACTCGATCGGGATAACCTAAACGCGATAAGAACATATCAATATCATTTACTTCTAGTTTTATGTTCATCTGAACGCGAGGAGAAAGAGACTGGTTTTGCCATATACCATCAGCCGTAAACGAACTGTCTTGATTGAAAATATATAGTCTTTCAATTTGCCAATCCTGATCTTGCTGACTTGCAATCAATTCAAACTTGCCTAGCTCTTTCTCGCTGATGATAAGTTTGTCCACGACCACATCAAGTGCGGACAACTCCTTTACCCGTTTCTTTGCCGTATTCGGCTTAGTAGGGTGAGCAGCGGGCACAACAGAGGGTACAATTAACTTTTTCAACCTTGCTAATACCTTTCCCTCATCGTGCGGATACCAATTAACCTTACCCTCAACCTCCTTACTTAAAACATTTGCATGCCATTCTTTGTTATTCATGTCTGCATCGAACGTCACTTCACTGAAACGCCTGCCTAGAAAATCAAGCATGCCTATATGTAAGTTAATTCCTTTTAGGTCTGAATAAAATCCTCTCCCTTTATTAGATCCCTTAAAAGTTCTAAATCGTTTGAATAAATCTCGCCAATGATCCAACTCGAGTTTTGGTAATGAACCAATTAATAATACCCCCTCATCAGGCAACATCAATGGTGCCACACCAAAACTTAAGATACCTCGCCAAGTATAATTATTTTCAGTCTCGTTTCGTAAGCGGATAATTTTTGCTGCCACTAGGTTACCATAACTTCCGTTAAGCATATCCTGCTGTAAGCTTAGAGCCTTCTTTTCTAAACGTAGTGGAACTATATCATCAGCCCCCTTGGAAAAAGGCTCAGGTAAATCTGAAGAAATACCCTGTAGTGATGACTCAATGGACATATCTGTCAAATTGTCATGAATTTTAAAAACTGCACTCCAATCAGCACTCCCATGTAAATATTTTTTCCTTAACTGTGTAGATCCAGTAGACTGATTCAGATTGTCAAAATTAACTTTACCAACTGCTGTCAGCTGTATACCGCCGCTTGATGGGATAGTAGAATTAACCGTTACTGGCCCCCCGAGTATTTGAGCACGAATTTTTTCCGTATTTATTTCAGAATCAGAGAATGTTAAGATACCATTTACCTTTTCAAGGTTTACTATATTCTCTACAATTATTTTCTCCAGATAAGGCAATTCTAAACCAAGATCAAACTGGTTATCATTAAATTGATAACTACCAGAAAACTTGTTATCTCCAGGAGAATATGGCAATGGAATAGAAAGATCGATCAGCAATTCCCCGTCTCCAAGGGCGTCTATACTTTCAATAGTTTGAGGTATATGGCCTCCTACTATATGCTTTGCTGCAAATTTCATAAACTGTTTGGTAGATCCAGTTGCCATACCCTTAATTTGTAATCTCACATCGGATGCCATCATGTCATCAATCTGCACTTTCACTTTGCTTAATCTGGTATCAAATGTGTTCGCCTGTGAAGCATTAATTTCCATATAACTGCCCTTAAAAAGTAGATTTGCTGATATATCTTTTATCATTGGCCAGCCCGGAATATAATCTAGCACTCCTCCCGATCCTTTCATGCTTACCTGAAAAATACCACCATCATTATTTTTGAAAGGAAATGCAGCTAATCGCCCTTTGAGGCGTAGCCGCAGATCACTCACTTCTCCTGCTACAATCGATTTTCCAACCCATTCATGAGCTAATTTACCAACTTTTTTCGGCAGATAATGCCCCACATATCGAGCATCTGCATGTGTGAGATAGCCTATCAAATCGATTTCACCAGGACCATCATGCTCGGTTTGATAAGTACCGTGAACACCTCCAGAAGCATGGCTGTTTGCAAATGAAATATTGCCAAATTTAATTTCAATGGATTTTTTATCTGTTAAAGTCTCCCAACTAGCTTGGCCAGTAAATGTATCAAGTAACAGCGATTCATGAAATATTTCAGGTAAATCCAAGCTGACATTTTGTGAATTAATAATTAGCGTGCCGCCTTTTTCACTTATATCGATATTACCGCTGAAACCGTTAAATGCAGGCATTGCCTCATATCTATTCATGCCTAGATTAACAAACTTACTTTTCACTTTTAAATGTGTAGGTGCTGACCACGTACCATCCCATTTAGCTTGCATATTATGAATTTTTCCACGAGGCGACAATCCATAAAGCTGCTCACGTAGAGATCCATCTAGAGGAAAATAATCTATCAAATCTCCTAAGATTCCAAGGTCAAGTCCATTGATACTCAATTTCCCACTACTAGGTTTCCCATCATTGGACCAAACTGCTTGCAACAAAAAATCTGTTGGCAGCAATATACGTTCTCCGTGAATGGCAATACTTAATTGATGGGCAAATATTTCAAATCCATTACCTTCGTTGCTATTTATTCTTTCCCATCCTACTCTGCCCTGAAGAACAGCAAGATTTAATTCGGGAAGCTCAAGTGATAAGCGAGTTTTCACATTTTGCAAATGTAAGTCTGCTGTCAATCGTTTCATTTCTCCTTTGTCAATATTGATCCACATTTGAAGCGCCCCTGTTCCATGCTTAATCTCAGTCATTTCTGAAACTGGAAACCAGGAACGCCAAGCAGCAATATCTGCATAGTTTAATTTGACAAATAATTTTCCGTACCACTGTTCAGGCAAATTCAATAGCTCTCCAGTAAAATCTCCACGAATATCCAATGGTGAAGCAAGTTCAGTAGGAGGAGTAGCGCGCAAGCCAAAACGATGACGACTTTTACTGTTCTCCAAATGCAAACTAACTGCTTTTAATTCCAGCAACGGCGCACCACGTTTTTCATCTTGCCAAAGAATATGTGCATTAATAACATCAACATGTCTCTGATATAGCAACCAATTTAGAAAACCATTCTGACTTGCGGTCTGCTCTTTATCAAGAGAAATGCCTGCAACATATAGCACCCCTTTGGCATCGCGTTGTACTAACAGATTAGGTTGATAAATCTTTATTTCACGAAATCGCAATTCTCCGTACAATAAAGACCGCCATGATGGTGTACTCTCAAGTTTATTTAGCAACAATGCAGGATTATCCTCTTTGTCATATACCTGTAACTTACGTAATACCAAGTGTGGGTGTAAACCATCCCAGTTTGCGCTGATTGAATCTATGGTTACACGCTGTCCAGCAGCCTGAGAGATGGCTGAAGCGATATCATTACGATAATGCTCAATATCAGGTAGCAGCCAATAACGTAACGTCAATAATAAAAGACTTATGCAAACTACTAAGACAAGCAGACAGGATGCAAGAAGTCGGAACAAAAATCCGCTGCGATATACAAGAGATAAAATTGCTGAAAAGTTCAATAATTTCTCCCAGTTTTGAAGCTGTGAAGGTACGCTCTACATTACCCAGATGGGAAAAGCCATAATATTTTCTCAGAACTTGATCCGATTAATAAGATGTGATTGTATCTAGAATTGAGTACGATTATATTTTTCTTCAAGCAACATCCCGATAAATTACATGAATACCAAAGCAATAACCTATCTAGGAAATTTATTGTAACTCCGAATCCTCAACCATGCATACCACCAATTACCTTCCTGAAAAGAAAATTCACTCTAGTCTGACTTTTAGTCGTTACGCACAGCGATTACTAGAAAGCGAGCCTGAATTGTGGACCACGCTTACGAAAAATATACAGCACCCTTTTCCTAAAGAAGAAATGCAAACATATCTGGATGGGTATCCTAATACTGCAAAAAATGCACATGCCCTACATAGCGCTTTACGTGCCTTGCGCAAACGAGTAATGCTGCATCTAATTATAAGGGACCTCAGTGGCTTAGCAGATCTTTCCGAAGTTACGGCATGCATGTCAAACCTAGCAGAAACTACAATTTGTTTTGCACTTAAGCGCCACCAAAGCTGGCTTACCAGTTCTAAACACTATGGCCAGCCAAAGGGAAATAAATCTGGAACAAATCAAGCAATGGTAGTGATAGCTATGGGAAAATTAGGAGGTGGTGAACTTAATGTGTCATCGGACGTGGATCTGATATTTCTCTATCCAGAGGATGGGAAAACTAATGGAGCTAAGCCTATCTCAAACAATGACTTTTTTTCCCGTCTAGGACGCAGACTTATTGCTAGTCTCAACGAAGTTACCGCAGATGGATTTGTTTTTCGTGTTGACATGCGTTTACGCCCATATGGCAAAAACGGCCCTTTAGTTATGAGCTTTGCCATGTTGAAAGAATATTTTGTTACTCAAGGACGTGAGTGGGAACGCTATGCTTGGATCAAGAGCCGAGTAATCGCAGGCTCAAGTACTATGGAACCAGCAATCATGGAACAAATAGTACAGCCATTTGTATTTAGAAAATATCTAGACTTTGGTGCCTATGAGTCTATGCGTAACATGCACTCACAAATTCGTCAGGAAGTCAGCCGCCGTGAAATCCTTGATGATATCAAACTTGGACCAGGCGGCATTCGAGAAATTGAATTCATCGCTCAAGTATTCCAACTGATCCGCGGTGGTCGAAATGCAGACCTACGTATCCGTCCAACTCTTAATATTTTAGAGCGTCTATACGAAAAAAAGCAACTAACAAGAAAAGTAGTAGCAGAACTCACAAAAGCATACAATTTTCTGCGTAAGCTAGAACACCGGCTACAATATCTTGACGACCAACAAACACAGACATTACCAAAAAACTCAGCTGATCAAACACTAATTGCAGCTACTATGGGTTTCGTCAACTATGATAGTTTTCTTCAAAAGCTCAACGCCCATCGAACCAACGTAACTCATCACTTTGAGCAAGTTTTTACCACTACAAATAAATTGAAAATACAGAAAGAACTAGCGTGGCTATGGCAGGAATCAACTGAGGATAAACCTATAGCCGAAGCTGGTGTTGCACGTTTGAAAACTATGGGTTTTACTGATCCAGAAAAAATCATTGTTCATTTACAAGAATTTCGCAATGGTAGTCGCTATCGGCAACTTCAAAATTCTAGCCAACTAAGAATCAATAAGTTGATACCTAACCTGATTGAAATATCGGCTAAATATCCACCTGCAGACACTACCCTAGAACGATTATTGCACCTACTCGAGAATGTAAGCCGGCGCGCTGCCTACCTCTCATTGCTTTTAGAGCATCCTCAGGCTTTAGAACGTATAGCTAAATTAGCCAGCGTCAGCTGTTGGGCTAGTGGGTACTTATCACAACATCCAATTTTATTGGACGAACTACTTAACGAAACTGATCTTCATAATACTCTTGACTGGTCCAAAGCCAAAATTGAATTAGCCCAACAATTAAAAAATACAAAAACCGTTGCAGAAAATGATATAGAACACCAAATGGATGCACTACGTTTCTTTCATCATTCCAAAGTATTTCAACTTCTTGCAAAAGACCTGGAAGGATTGTTACCATTAGAAATATTGAGCGATAATTTGACAAACCTAGCCGATTTAATACTTGATACTGTCTTACAATTAGCCTGGTCAGGGTTAAGGAAAAAATACCCGGGCAAACCCGCCTTTGCCATAATCGGCTATGGCAAATTGGGAGGAAAAGAGCTAGGTTACGCTTCCGATCTTGACATCATTTTTCTTTATGATGACACTCATTTAGACGCATCGGAAATTTATGTGAAGCTAGGTCAGCGAATCAATTCGTGGCTGACTAGCTATACCTCAGCTGGTCTATTATATAAAACAGACTTGCGCTTACGCCCTAATGGCACAAGTGGTTTGCTGGTAAGTTCAATCGAAGCCTTTAGGCAGTACCAGATAGAGCAGGCTTGGGTATGGGAACATCAAGCATTAACTCGTGCGCGTTTTGTAGCCGGAAACCACGAAATAGGCAAAGACTTTGAACAAATTCGCAAGGATGTCCTATGCCATCGACGTGATTTACCTAATCTTAAACATGATGTCCTTATTATGCGACAAAAAATGTTGGATAGTCACCCTAACCCAACTCAACTATTTGATATAAAGCATGACTGCGGTGGTATCATTGATGTTGAATTTATAGTGCAATACTTAGTTCTTGGCCATGCATGTACCCATAAGGAACTTACAAGCAACGTTGGAAACATTGCTCTACTTAAACTTGCCGGAAATCTTGGGTTGATCTCTAAAAAAGATGCTGAAAAAGTGATCGAAGCCTATCGCGAATTTAGGCGAATGCAGCATCGACTAAGACTAAATGCTGATTCAAGCCAACCAAACGTACGAATAACAGGAAGAATACCAAAGTTTTCTCGAATTGATGCAGATTGCTTACTAAATGCGCGTGCAACAGTACTAAAGTTATGGGGGAAAATATTTGAATTGTAATTCGACTTAAAAAATTTACTTTGCTGCTTGAACTTTCCCTGCTTGAGCCCTCCCTATCAGCGAATACATTGTAACCTCACCTTTACCCTTGACTGTAAGATTGTGCGGACCATCAAACTGATAACTATTACGAAGTCGTTTATAGGTGGTAGTATCAACTTGGATATTTTCCGAGACCCCTTCAGTAGATAAACGACTAGCTAAATTTACTGTATCGCCCCATAAATCATACACAAGTCGCTTAGTACCAATAACCCCTCCAACCAGAGGCCCAGTACTAATTCCAATGTGTATGCCCAAATTGTACCTTCTGAATTCTGGTCTTACAGTAATTAACTCAATCATCTCAAGAGTCATATCAGCCATAGCAGAGACATAGTCAGAATGCACATTGGTGAGACCTCCTGCTGCCATATATGCATCACCAATAGTCTTAATTTTCTCCAAACCATATTTTTCAACTAGTGAATCAAAACTTGAAAACACATTATTCAGTAAAACTACCATCTGTTGTGGAGACATCTCCTCAGTTAAACGAGTAAAATTTTTGATATCTGCAAATGCTACTGTTATATCAGCATGCCCGTCTGCAATCGTGGTCGAATCTTGCTTTAATCGCTTGGTAATATGGGCTGGCAACATATTGAGCAAAAGACGCTCAGATTTTTGTTGTTCTAACAAAAGTAGTGAGTGTTCCTCATCTAAGTGTTTCTTTATGATATCTTGTTCTCGAACAAAATGACGTACCAGCATAAAAATTATAGTGGAAACAACAACAAAATTTAAGCTAAAGAATACGGCTATGGTTTGTAATGGCACTCCACTCTCGACACCTGTCATCAAGTAGTAATCGAAAAAACCAGATAGGGCATTAAGCATAATGTAAGCAGCGAACCAGGGAACTGATGCACGGTATCCATAGAGAAACATGGCGCCTAACGGAGCTAAAAATGCCCAAAGCGCCACACCACTTGAGGTAACATAGTTACCTATGCTCCACTGCATAACAAATGGGGCAAATAAGAATAAACTTAATTGTACAATACGAAAAATATCAAAATTACGAGTTATAAGAAATAACGCAAGTGATGCAACAGAAATAACCTGATATCCCAAAGGTACCGTAGTTGAGAATTCGATACCCATAGCCCAATAAATACCTAACCACCCTACCACCCCAATATTCATCAACCCACAAGTGAGAATCAATAGATCCTTCTTGAGTTTTGTTTCTTTGGTATCAGCGGGGGCATAAGCCCTCAACTCTAGAGATTTGCCCAGCCCTTTTTTTTCACTGCCCATTAATTTCTCCAAATACTACTTTTGAGAATTTAGCTTAAGCTATTACTAAACTTCTATACAACAAATTTACTACCAAAATTATTGATATTGAATGGAATAATTGATCCTATAATGCATATTTTGATGGGTTAGTTCTATCAATATTCTATAAAATTATTACGGCAATTTTCTAACAAACTTTAGGCTATCCACAAAGACATAAGGCACATAAATCATACATCTATGATCACTCTGTAGTATTAGATTAAATGTAAAAATCAAACTGGGTCTTATAAACTGTTCTTGTTCTCATCCCTCTATAAAAAATGGGTTAAAATGCTTCTTTTAAATACTTCTTGGGAGCACCTGAATGTCAATGGCCGACAAAGACGGCGTGATCTGGAACAATGGAAGAATGGTTCCTTGGCGCAGTGCAACTACACATGTGCTGACCCACACTCTGCACTATGGTATGGGAGTATTTGAGGGTATACGAGCCTACCAAACTAATCACGGAACAGCCATCTTTCGTTTATCAGAACACACTGACAGGCTATTCAACTCAGCTCATATTTTCATGATGAAAATACCTTATAACAAGGCAACATTAATGCAGGCCCAGGTAGATGTGGTAAAACAAAACAAGCTGAATTCTTGTTATATTCGCCCTATTGTTTTTTATGGCTCAGAGGATATGGGAATTTCTGCAAAGAAGCTTTCAGTACACGTAGCCGTTGCTGCATGGCCATGGGGAACCTATCTTGGTTCAGATGGACTTGAAAAAGGTATCCGTGTTAAAACTTCATCATTCTCCCGGCACCATGTCAACGTCAATATGTGCCGCGCCAAGTCAGTAACTACTTATGCAAACTCTATGCTCGCCCACCAAGAAGTTATTCATGACGGCTACGATGAAGCACTACTTTTAGATGTAGATGGTTATGTAGCAGAAGGATCTGGTGAAAATATTTTTATAATCAAACGCGATAAGATATACACTCCTGACATGACTTCTTGCTTGGAAGGCATTACTCGCGCCTCAATCATCGATCTGGCCGAAGAAATTGGTATCCCGGTAGTCGAAAAACGAATTACTCGTGACGAGGTTTATTGTGCTGATGAAGCATTCTTCACAGGCACTGCTGCAGAAGTCACTCCTATTCGCGAGCTGGACAATCGTATGATTGGTAATGGAATACGTGGTCCAATTACAACTAAGTTACAGACTATGTTTTTTGATTGTGTGAGTGGTAAGAACGATAATCATGCCAAATGGCTTACTTATGTTTGAAAAAATCTAAAATATTAATTCTATGCAGAATCATCCCATCCAGAACAAGCAACGTAGGATAGAAGTTACTATGAGGGATTTACCTCTCCACTGTCCTACACCATTAATGCGACTGTGGAACTCACATCCTCGTGTGTTTCTACCAATCGAGGATAAGGGTGAAGCTTTGTGCCCTTATTGCGGTACAATTTACACTCTCAAAGATGGGATAGAGAAGAAACACACGTAGTCTTTACGCTCATATATTTACATAAAATATCATTATTAAGTTAAAAGCTTTAGCAGAAAAATTCATGCAAAACTAATCAAAAAGTCAATTTTGATTTATGCAGTGGTCAAAAATGACCTACTATCTGGGCCCTATTTAAATACACAAGTGTTTTCTCCTTTAGGACCAAATTGAGGACGAAATAAAACTTAAAAAAACTATAAGTATTATTATCAAGCGAATTATGAAATCAAACTAGCTTAGGTTATCCATTATAAATTGAGATATTTTCTATTTGTATGAATTAGTATTTGCATTTTTATTATTACAAATTTCCCTATGCACAAACTTCCAAATGAAATTTTCAAGGCCTACGATATACGGGGTATCGTTGGCAAAACTTTGACTGTTGAAATTACCAAAGCTATTGGCCACGCAATCGGATCTGAAGCAAAAGCTCGGGGACTATCAGCTATAGCAATAGGATATGATGGCAGGCTTTCTGGACCTGAATTAGCAAAAGCACTAGCGGTCGGCATACAGATGAGTGGTACCAACGTAATAGATGTAGGGATGGTCGCCACACCTATGCTCTATCTAGCTGCCCATGAACTATGTGATTATTCTGGAGTAATGGTCACTGGAAGTCACAATCCGCCTGAATACAATGGTTTGAAAATTGTATTGGGCGGCGAGACTCTTGCAGCCGAAATGATACAAGGATTACGTATACGGATTGAAAATAAAGATCTGATTATTGGTAATGGTACTTACTGCAAGCAGGATATAACAGAGATGTATCTAAAACGTATTCTCAACGATGTTAAACTAGAGCGTCCCATGAGAATTATAGTTGATTGTGGAAATGGTATAGCTGGCGCCTTTGCGCCAGTTCTCTACCGAAGACTAGGATGTGAAGTAACTGAAATCTTCTGCGAAGTAGATGGGACTTTCCCCAATCATCACCCCGATCCATCAGTTCCTGAAAATCTACATGATGTAATACATAAGCTTAACACAACTAACGCAGAAATTGGACTCGCGTTTGATGGTGATGGTGATCGATTAGGCGTTGTTACAAAAAATGGAAAGATAATTTATCCTGACCGCCAGCTAATGTTGTTTGCTGCCGATGTATTATCTCGAAACCCTGGAGAACAAATTATTTTTGATGTTAAATGTACACGAAATTTAGCTCCATGGATTGAAAGTCATGGAGGTAAGCCAATTATGTGGAAAACCGGACATTCTTTCATAAAGGGCAAGCTCAGAGAAACAGGTGCATTACTAGCAGGTGAAATGAGTGGCCATATTTTTTTTAAAGAAAGATGGTATGGATTCGATGATGGAATTTATGCAGGCGCACGTTTATTAGAATTACTTAGTCGCCAATCAGATAGCACCACTATATTAAACTCAATTCCCGATGCCATTAGCACGCCGGAACTACAAATTAGACTTGAAGAAGGTGAAAACTATGCACTTATTTCACAGTTACAGAAAACCGCCTGCTTTGCTGACTCAGAGCATGTCATTACCGTTGATGGACTGCGAGTAGAGTACAAAGATGGCTTTGGTTTGGCTCGCTCATCAAACACAACGCCAGTTATAGTGCTACGTTTTGAAGCAGATAACGAAATGGCATTAAAACGAATCCAAGAAGATTTTCGTAAAGT